>JAICFA010000029.1 GCA_025923935.1 Candidatus Krumholzibacteriia bacterium | reverse complement strand
GCCAGGCTCGACGCGCTGTCGGCCGCGGCCGTCCGGTTGGCGAGCTCGACCAGCGGCGATTCCTTTTCATCCGACGTCTGCTCCGACTTCTTGGAGCAAGCACCCAATACGACCATCGCAACCACAAAAAGTGTCCAGCGTCTCATGGAGTCTACTTCCCGAATTGGAGGAGTTCGCGGTGAGTTCGGCCAGAATACTGCCGAACCGGAGCAGGACTGTCAAGGCCGCGGGCGGACTACCCGGCGGCCTAGTGCGACGCGGTGGAAACCGGGGCCAGCCAGCGGTCGCGGTAGAGCATGAACATGATGTTGCCGAGACACTCCTTGGCCTTGCCCATCAACTGATTGGCATCGTCGGCATAGCCCCAGAAGAAATAGATGACCGGCTTGCCATCGGGATTGTCGAAGCGAAAGTCGGCCAGGACCCACTCGTCGTTCGGGCCGAGGCAGGCCAGCAAGCGGTCACAGTCGTTCGTGGCGTAGAGGTTCACGCCCGCCGGCGCCGACTCGTACTGCAAGCTCGTCGTCAACGGCGTCGTCTTGTCGTTCCATCCTTCCAAGCCGGCACCGATGGAGTGCGGCGTGGAGACCACCTGCGGACTCGCGCTGGGAATGTAGTACTTTCCGTCCGTATCCGGCGCCGTCTGGTGCGCGGCGGTGGAAGCGCCGGTCAGATGCAGGAACACGGCACCACCCCGTCCCATCGCAATCACGTTGGCGTCCGAGTTCGCGATGGCGTTCGCGCGCGCGGGATTGCTGCCGCCCCAGTTGCTGATACTGGTACCGGTATCGTGCGCCACGATGACGATGTCGAAGACACTCATGTCGCGCGTGTCCAACTGTGCCAATGGAATCACCGCAACACCGCTGAAGCCGAAATCGTCATCGTGCTCGCCGAGCGCCTTCAGGTAGCCCGCCGCGTCCGCTCCTACACTCGTGACATACGCCACGCGTTGTACCACGAACGGCTGGGTGTCGCTGCCCAGCGAATTGGTAACGGTGATGCCATCCGTGATCGCATTCAAAGGAATGACGCACTCCATCGCCCCCCACGACATGGACACGATGGTCATCGGAATCGCGCCGATAAGCACTTGGCCGCCCGGATAGTCGAGGTTCTCGCCGCGAATCGTGACGATGTCGCCGGGAATGCCGGCCGGAGGGTCGAAGCTCGAGATCTTGACGTCGTTGGTACCGTTACGCGTGTAGCCGAACTGCCAATCGCACGCCTGTCCGTTGGCAAAATCGGTCTGTGGCACGACGCGGAAGTAGTGGCTGCCCAGCGGGAGCTGTGCGGTCACGTACGTGTCGATGGCCGTGTATGACCATTGAATGATGCCGAAGTCGGACGTCGAACTGGATTGCACCACGTAGCGATCGGCAGCGGGCGATCCGTCCCACGCAAGGTTGAACCCGGCCGGAGACACCACGATGGCGGGCGACACCGAAAGCGCCGTGACGTCGAACGGGTAAGCGTCGATGGCGACACCGGTCTGTTCTCCCTTGACCACGTTGACGCCGGTCGTATAGCCGTGGTGCGTGAACACGCCGTCATCGTAGAGATCGACGCTGACCCGCTTGCCGTTTTCGGCGATGCACGCGATGTTCAACTCGACCGGGTTGGTGTCGATGGTGGCGGATTTGGATGTCTCCGGCTGAATGGGACTGCCGGGACGAAACACATGCACGACCACCGAATCGATGCCGGGCGCGCCGCTCGCGAACATGGACGAGCCGCCGCGGGGCGCCGCTTGCGGGGCCGCCTCCATGCGAAACACGATGCTGCCCTGCGGGCCCGTCTCGGGCTCGGTCGTTTGCGAGCACGACAGCGCCGCCAGTGCGGCCATGGTGACTATGCGCGTGACGCGTTTCATCAATGTACCGTCACTCCCACGGTGATGCCGCCGGAATCGGCGGGCCTGCCGTCGTCGCCGCCGCCGCCGCCGGCGGCCACACCGACCGCCGCGATCAACGCGGCTGCACCCGCGTAAAACCACCACTTCTTGTAAATAGGCTTCCCCGTTTGTGCGACGGTGGCGTCGCTGGGTACAGCTCCGGCGGCGTAATCATCGTCCTGCGACGTAGGCGCGGTGGAGAGTGCCATCGAGGCATACTCCGACCGCGCCTTGGCGTACGCGTCAACGACTTCGAGCTTGAACACGTTGGGATCCGGCCCCGCGTACGCGGGATCCGCCACGATCATGGACGCGAAAATCTGCTGGCCCATGGCGGGAGCTCCGCCGAGCACGTACGACGCGGCGAGCACTTCGCGCGCGCGCAGCGCGTCGGCGGGCGGGAGATCGACACGGGCCAGAAAGGTTTGCAGCGCTTCGATAGCCTGCTGGTACTTCCCGCGGAAGTAATACTTGTACTCGATCTGCTTCAAGTCGTCGGTGGAATTGCCGGCCACCGCCGGGTGCAGCGGTGCGGCCACACCCGCGAACAACGCGACCAGGAGCACGATGCTGGTAAACTTGCGAGTGGGTCGATTCATTCCGCGTTACTCCGAGGTCACAACCGGCGCTCGTCCGATTTCGTACTCGATCACGGTTTCTTCGTTGGGGCGAATCGTCACCACAATCTCCTTGGGTGCGCTGTCGCCGCTCATCCGGCACGCCATGCGATACGTTCCCGCTGGGATGCTCACTTTTTCGAAGGGCGGCTGCTGCGCGAATCGCTTTCCATTGACGAAGAACTCACCAACACCGCCCAGGTAGAAAACGGACAAGTTACCGTCGGGCGGCTTGACCACCGGGGGCACGCTCGTCTGGGCGCCCTCTTCCTTGGCGGTCCCGCCCGCCGGCTTCTCTACCGCAGGCTTCGTGCCGGTCGCGGCGATGTCCTGTCGTTCCGTAGATTTCTCGGAACCGGAACGCGTTGCCTTGGGCTCGTTACGCAACGCGGTCGACGGCTTGGATGGCGTGGGATTCGGCTTGGTGGCGGCAACGTCCGACTTGTTTCCCGTCGTGCCCGAAACGTTCTTCGGGTCGGTGGCATTTGCCGCGCGCTGCGGCTCGCGCAAGCCAGTCGCAGTCTTTGGCGTGTCCTGGGTCGAATCCCCGGGCGCTTTCGTCGCCACGCCCGCTTGATCCGAGGTCGAAAGATTGGCCAATGAACGGTCCACCATCGACGCCGGCGCCGGCTCGGCCTCGCTCGGCGCGGGACGCGTCGGCGTGCGCGTCACCATCCACGCGGTCACCAGCACCGCGGCGAAGGCAGTCACTCCCGCTCCCGTTACCGCCCATTTGCGCCGCGGTGGACGCGCGCCCGCCGTCATTGCTTCGGTGGTGGCGGCAGCCGGTTTCTCCAGCGACGCGGCCGCGTCGATGGTGATGGTGCGATTGGCACCGCTCTGCTGCGACTTGATGCGGTCGAGGTTCTTGCGCGCGCGCTCGTTGTTGGGATCGAGGAACAGAATGCGCCGAAACTCGAGCTCGGCGTCGTCGAGGTGGTGCTGTCCCTTTTGCAGGAAGAACGTGCCACGCGACAAGCACTGCGCGATGGCTTTTTCGGTGGAAGCGGCGTCGTAGCCGTCCGGGTCCTTGATGTACGACGCGAGGCGGCGGCGATCGCGGGTGATCTTCGCTTTTTCCATCGCCGCTTCCATCTCGGCGATGACTGCGGTGGCGTTTGCATAGCGGTCGCGATCGCTCTTTTCCAGCATGCGGCCGACCACCGCGGCAAACTCCGGACCCACGACGGGGTTGACCTGAGTGACCGACGCGGGACGGTGGCTCTGGATCTTTTCGAGCACCTCCGAGTACGTCTTGCCTTCGAATGGCTTGCGCCGGCCGAAGAGCTCGTACGCGACCACACCTAGCGAAAACACGTCGCTCGCCGTCCCCACCGCGCGTCCCGCCGCCTGCTCCGGCGACATGTACGCCGGCGTCCCAATCACCTTCCCCTGCTGCGTGATCATCGTCATCGAGTCGGACTTCTTCGCGAGCCCGAAGTCTGCGACCTTGATACCGCCCTGGTTGGTGAAGATGATGTTGGCCGGCTTGATGTCGCGATGGACGATGTCGAGATGATGCGCGGCTTCGAGTCCGTACGCCACTTCCAGGATGATCTGTGCCGCGACCTCGAGTGGAACGCCGGCGCGTTCCTTCATCAAGTCTTCCAGGGTGCGGCCCTGGTAGTACTCCATGACGATGTAGAACGAGCCTTCGCTTTCGCCGAAGTCGATAACGTTAACGATGTTCTCGTGCTGGATGCTGGCAGCCGCTTTGGCTTCGCGCTGAAAGCGCTCGATAAAGCTCGCGTCAGTGGCGAGATACGGGAACAGCACCTTGACGGCGACGGTCTTGTCGATGGAGATCTTGCGCGCCTTGTAGACGGCGGCCATGCCGCCGATGCCAATCTGCTCCAGCGAGTCGTAACCTTCGATGTGGACGCGTATCGCCATTTGCAAGGTCTTCCCGAATGTGGTGATTCGAAGGGACCGTCCGGCCCATTCTAACTTGTTTTACAGCAATGAATTAAGAGCCGGGGACGGTGCCCGAGGCGGTATCAGCAATTTCTACGCCACCGTGGGAGTCCGCCGCCCTTACTGGGCACCGGAATTCGGGTTGTCGAGTCGAGGAAACGGTTGCTATAAACCGTCAACGACGCACGGCATGTCGCCGCGCGCCACGACCAAGCGAGTAATACCGATGAACCGAACTCTTCGCGTTGCGGCGACGACCGCGATGTTCTTGGGCACGCTCTGTGGATGGACCCATCGTGCCGGCGCACAGGTCTGGCAGCCGTATTGGACGGCGCGCGCCGTGCCCACCGACTCACCCGCGATGGGTGCGGCCGTCGGCTTCGGTGATGACCTGTTTCGCATCGCCGGCCACACTCGCTTCAGCATGACGTCGGCGTCGGACTTGGGGCTCGAGCTGGTGTTCGACAACTTCGAGGAGATCGACGGCGACGACTCGCAGTTCTTCGGCTTCGGCGCGGACTACAAGTACCTCGTCGTGCCCGAAGGCGACCGGCTGCCCTTCGACTTCGCCGCGCAGGGATGCTTCGGAATGGAATTCGGCGACGACTTCCGGCTGATGTCGATCCCCGTCGGCGTACTCGGCAGCAAAACCATTCCGGTGGGCGACGAGGGCCGCGAGATCACGCCTTTCGCCGGCATGTACCTCATCATCGAGAATGTCCACGTCGACACGCCCGCCGGCGACAGCTCGAACACCGATGTCGAAGCCGAAATCCGCTTCGGCTCCGCGTTTCAAGTGGTGGGACGCTCGCACGCCTACGCCGCCCTGCACGCGGGCAACGGCACGATGTTCTTCTTGGGATTTACCGCGGGACTGTAGAACGAGCACATGCAGCGCGCGCAGCGGGTAGCGTGCGCGGCGGGTGGCGCTGAGATGGGGCCCCCGTCGGCCTTGCGCCGACGGGGTGGCGAAGCGACAGGACCCGCAGCACGCGAGCCCTACCTCCGAACCCTACCTCAGATCGATCTAACCGTGACGATGAGCACCGTGACGTTGTCGCGGCCGCCGGAGTCGTTGGCCAACTTGACGAGTTTCTTGCAGGCTTCCGCGGGGGAGCCGGAGGTGACGGCGGCGGCGATGTCGGCGTCGGTGGCGTAGGCCGTCAATCCATCCGAGCACAGCACGAAGCTGTCGCCGGGAACGAGCGGGAGTGCTTCGGGTAGGTCGGTGGCAATTTCGTCCTGGGCGCCCAGCGACTTGGTGATGACGTTGCGCTTGGGGTGGTTGCGCGCATCTTCGTCGGTCAGGATGCCGGATCGCACCATCTCGCCCACGATGGAGTGATCGTGGGTGACTTGCACAATGTTGCCGTCGCGTACCTGATAGGCGCGCGAGTCGCCCACGTGCGCGACGTAGGCCAGGCCGCGATGGATGGCCAGCGCGGTGCAGGTGGTCCCCATCCCGAACAAAGTCGAGTCAGCCACGGATTCTTCAATGATGGTCTTGTTGGCTTCGCGAAAGGCGCGCGCCAGCGCGTCGGAGCGATTTTCGTCGGAGTTGGCGGTGTAGAACGCCACTACGGTGCGAACCGCGATGCGGCTCGCAATCTCTCCGCCGCGATGGCCGCCCATGCCGTCGGCGACGACGAATACGGCGCCGCGGTCGGCCAGTTCCCCGGCCCCTTCGGGCACGAAAACGCCGCTCGCGTCCTCGTTGTTCTGCCGGACGCGTCCTCGATCGCTCAGCGTTGCGTGATCCAAGACGAGCATAAGTTTGGCGAGCATCCCGGGGTGCACCGGTCGAAGCCCAAAAGGACGATGAAGCGTACGGTACACCTCGGGCGGCGTCAACCGCCAAGGGATGGTATGCGTAAACAGTGCCAAGACGCTCGTTTTGGCACGGTTTACGCTTTTGTATCGCCGCATCGAGCCCAAAATCCATTCCGACAGCGCGCCGCGGCGCCGAACCAGGAGCGAAATTGGTATGAGCATGACCGAGACACCCAACGCGTCGGTCGACACCCGTCTGTTGCAGCTGCGCGAGCTGCAGGAGCAGTTCGACCGGGTGCGGGAGCGACTGCGGCGCGCGGAAGAGCAAAAGACGACCGTCAGCCGGCGCACCTACGACAAAGTGCGCGCCGAATACGATCGCGAGCTGGATGCGCTGCGCGCGCAAATGACGCCGCTACGCGACGAGCTCGAGTCGAAGCGACAGCTCGTCGAGGATGCTCTCAAGCAGGCGAATGGATCGCTCGCCGCCCTGGAAGAGGAGCTCGCCGAAGCGGTGTTTCGCCATCGCGTGGGCGAGTATTCGGACGCGGAGCTGGCGGAGCGCCGGCGCTCCGTGGACGTGAGGCTGGAAGCGGCGCGCTCGCGCATGGCGGATCAACAGCGCACGCTGGAGTTGTTCGCCGCGATGGAGCAGCCGAGCACTCCAACCGCCGCCGCCGCGGATGCCGACGACATCGCGGCGGACAGTGCCTTGTCGGCGCTCGATGTGGACACACGCCGGGAACCGGCGCCGGCGCCCGAGCCGGTCGTGGCAGAGTCACCGTCGTCGATTCGCCGGCCCGTGCTGCGCACGGCGGCACCATCGGCCGCACCTGCGCCTGCGTCGACTCCGTCGCCGTCGCCGGCCCGCACGCCCATGCCGCCACGGCGGGAAACGGTGGCGCCCACCAATGACTTCGAAAACCCGCACGATTGGATCAAGGAGATGGGCCGCGACACGTCGCGCCCCGCGGCTACGGCCGCGCGCCCGAGCAGTGTCGCTGCCGCTCCGCGTCCCGCGACGTCGAACGCGGCGGCGCCACGCCGTCCGTCGCGCACGCCGAGTCTGGTGTTCGTCAACGGCGCACACGCCGGCGAATCGTTTCCGCTATTGCCCACCACCATGACCATCGGCCGCGAGCACGACAACAACGTCGAGCTCAAAGATCCCGATGTGGCCCGCTATCACGCGCGCATCGTGCACGAGCGCGGCAGCTACATCATCGAAGACTTGGACAGTGCGACGGGAACGTGGGTGAACGGGAAGCGGACGCGGCGCGCGCCCTTGAACCAAGGCGATGTGGTGCGGGTGGGGTCGACCGAGATCGCGATCGACTTCGAGTGGGCGTCAGATCCGAGCTAGCGACGGTTCCTGAATCCAGCCGCTGAGGTCTCCGGGAAGCTCGACCCGCAGCCAGCCGGCGCGCTCGTCGCGCACCGAGACCAGCGTTCCTTCGTGTACTTTGAATTGCACCGAGGCGTTGGGACTCGGTCCGCTGAACACCGAGGCTTCCTCCGCCAACACCACACCGGTCGAGCGCGCGTCTTCCGCGCGCACCTTGCTGAACGCGGAATACGCGAAGGCCCCCGTCAAGAGCAGTACCAAGGCCATCGCCAATCCCAAATCCTGCGCCTTGTCGAGGCCGAGCAAGCGCCCCGGCGATAGTATGGATACGCGCCGGTACACGCGCGACAGGGTTTCCGAGTCACGGAACACGAAGCAAATGCCGAGCGCGCACACCAGCGTGAACAAAATGCTCGTCACCGCCACCGATTCCGCCGTGGTGGTGTCGCGGTGCCACGCGAGTAAGGCGCTCCGCCAACGCGGAGACGCCGCCAGCAATTCCTGATCGCGCAAGAGCGAGCGCGTCAAATCCAAATTCTCGCGCACATCGTCGTCGCGCGGTGCCAGCCGCCGCGCGCGCTCGAACCACAGCACGGCGCGGCCGAGATCGCCTTGCTTGAAGTACGCATTCCCCAAGTTGTAGAACAGGTCCGGTGCCGTCACACCGCTAGCCGCGGCGCGTTCGTAGTCATCGACGGCGGCGGCGTAGTTACCGGCTTCATACGCCGCGTTGGCGCGCCCGAACAGTTGCGCGGGTGTCTGCGAGGTCTCCGCCCGTGCGAGTGAAGCACACAACGTTAGCGTCGCGGCGATCCATACCATACGCACTCTCATCGGCGACCTCGCTCGAGACTCGCGATGACGTCGCGCGAGCGCGCCGCGATCTGGAGACCGCGCTCGGCGCTCGCGGCACCCACCGCGTAGCGCGCGGCGTCGCACGCCGCCATGATGTCGCGCACGCTCGCGACCGTGTCGTCGCCCGCGCCCGACGCGCGCAGATAGGTTTCGATGTCATCGGAGGTGAGCCCCGCCGTGGGCGCGTTGGCGCGATCGGCGAAATAACCGACTACGGCGGCGTGCACGCGCCCAAAGCCGTCCTCCGCATTGCCGGCGCGAAACGCGCGGTCGGCTTGGGCGAGTTTTTTCTCCGCTTCGCGCATGGCGCGGCTGGCGCGCGCAAAACCGATGTCGCTGCGCAGGCGGCGGCGCTTGCGCTCGACCATCACCGAGAGCCCCAGCGCCAACAACGGCAGCGCGTGCGCGGCCAGGAACAACTTGCTCTGATAGAAGTGTCCCGACGCCACCGTCAGATGAGCGGGCACGGGATGAATGAAGCGGACGTCGCGGTTGATCACTTCGAAATCGTCACCGCCGCCGGCGTAGATCACCTTGCGGCCGTCTTCCTGCGTACCCGGTTTGACCTCGACGTGGACGTCGGCCGACTGTGCCGTTTGGTACAGCTTGAGCTCGGGGTCGAAGTACGCCACGCGCACGCCCGGAATGGTGAAGGTGCCTTCGACTTGCGGCACCATCACGTAGTCGAATTTGCGCCGCCCCGACACGACATAGTCCTTCTTGAAGCTGTCGCTCGACGATCCCGACTCGTAGGCCTTGAACTGCGGCAGTTCGGCCAGCTTGGGCGGGGCGATGGTGCCCATGTTGCCGACACCGTTGATCTCGACCGACACATTGATGGGCTCGCCGACTTGCACCACTTGTTTGTCGGACACGATCGAGACGGTGAGATTTCCGGCGACGATGCCGCTGAACTCCGCCGGCTTGCCGCGCGTAGGCAGCGGCTTGACGACGATCTCGACCGGATCGGTGGTGAGCGTGCGCGGCTCGCCGAAACCGCCGCGACGGCTGAAAAAGTCGTCGAACGCGTTGCGCCGGTTCATGGTGTCGAGCACGATGTCGACGCGCGCTTCGCCGATCCGGTAGGTGCCGGGTGCGGTCGGGAAATATCCGCGTTTGATTTCCGACACGAGATACTGGCGCCCGTGCAGGTTGCGGTAGTACTTGCTCTGCGGCGGAAGATCCTCCACCCAGAATCCTTCCGCGCTCGGCGGCGAATAGTTCGGGCTGCGCAACAGCTCGACGCGCCCGTCGGTGTAGTACCCGAGCGACCACGTGACCTGTTGGTTGACGTACACGGTGTCGCGATCGACCGACGACGCCACGAAAATGCTCTCGTCGGAGGAGGGCGTAGTGCCATGCCCCCCGGAGCGATTCGGCGTGGTCGTGCCGCCCGCGGGCGGGATCACCCCCGCGCTCCCCGCTACCACTGACAGTGTCACCGCATTGGCGGTGAACACCTTGTCGTCCAGCGTGTAGCGAATCGGATCGATACGGAAGTTGCCCTCCTTGCGCGGCGACAAGATGTAGTTGTACTGGAGCGAGGAGTGCGCTTGGCCGTTCACGAATTGGAAGCTTTGCGAGGTACCACTCTCGAACACGTCGAAGTCGGCGAGCGGCGGCAGCTCGGGTTGTCCGCCGCGGCGAAACTTGCCTTCCACCACGATGGTGAGCAGCGCCTGTCCGCCGACTTCCACCGTGGTCGGCTCGATGGTCGCGCGCACGGCGACGTCCTCGGCGCGCAGCCAGGCCGGCGCCGACAGCAGCATCAAGGCTGCCATGAAGCACGCTCGCACTCTCATGCTACCAGTCCTTCCCCGACCGCTTGGTGCGGCGGAACGCGGCCTTGCGACGTTCCTTTTGCAGCTCCTGCTCGCGCTCCTGTAAGGCTTGCAGGATACGGGCCGCGTCTTCGGGCGAAAGCTTCTGCATCTCTTCTTGCGAAAGCGGCGACTGCGTCGAATCGGGCTGGGGAGCTTGCATGCTGGAGTCGGGCTGCTGCGGCTGCTGCTGCGCGCGCGACGAATCCGGCTTTTGCGGTTGATTCTGGTCTTGCTTCTGCGTCGAGGTGGAATCGCCTTGCGAGTCGCCCGGCTGTTGCTGCTGCTGCTGTTGGTTCTTGTCCCCCGATTGCTGGCGCTGCTGCTGTTGTTTCTGCTGTTCTTTCGCCGCCAGCGCGAGCTCGAGATTGTGGCGCGCGTCCTCGTCGTCGGGCAGATACTGCAGGGCTTGCAAGTACGACTCGATGGCTTGATCGAAGCGCCCGCTCTTGAGCAACGCATTGCCGCGGTTGTAGAGCATCTTGCCGGTGAGGGTACTGTCGGGCGAATAGCCGCGCGAATACGACTCGAGTGCTTTGTCGAACTGGTTCTGCATATACAGCGCATTGCCGCCGTTGTAGTACACGCCGGGCGCGTCGGACGCGGGCTTGACGGTGTCGCCCAGCGCGGCACGGTACAGCTGGTACGACTCCTTATAGTCGCCTTTCTTGTAGAGCTTGTTGGCGGAGCGAACCTTGCCGCGATCGACGGACTGCGCGGCCCGTGCTGGCACCGGCGCGAGCAACGCGAGCGCCGCTAAAACGAGGGCCGCCGTGGCACCGGTGTGCAGCCAGCGTGCGCGGCCGCGCTGGGAGGCGCGCGTCGACACCAGTGCGTCGGCGAGAAGGCACGCCAGTGCGACGATCAGTGGAATCCAGAAACGCTCCTTCTTGCGCTCGATGAATTCGCCCTTGATCAGCTTCTTTTGCATGCCTGCAATCTCGTCGAAGAGCACGTTGATCTCGAGTCCCTCGGTGGTGGCCGGAAGATACTTCCCGCCCGACGCCGACGCCACCGACTCCAGCGTCTTCTCGTCCAGCTTGGTCAACACGGTCTCGCCGCGCGCGTCCTTCTTGTAGCCGCTCACGGTGCCGTCCGAGCCGCGCTCGGGAATGAGCTCTCCCTTGGGGCTGCCAATACCGATCGCATACACCCGAATTCCCTTTTCCGCCGCGGTGCGCGCGGCTTGCAGCGGGTCGCCTTCGGTGTTTTCGCCGTCGGTCAAGAGTACGATGGCGCGGTCGCCCTGGCCCGCGCCTTCGAACAACTCGATCGATTTCTCGAGCGCGGTTCCGATCGCCGAGCCGGGCTCCGAGATGGTGTACACGTCGAGCGAGCGCACCAGCATCATCGCCGCGCTGTAGTCGACGGTGAGCGGACACAACTGCACCGCTTCGCCCGAGAATGCGACCACGCCGATGCGGTCGCCGTGGAGCCCGGCAATCACGTCGCTGATCTCCTGCTTGGCGCGCTCGAGACGGTTGGGACGCATGTCCTCGGCCAACATGGACAACGACGTGTCCAACGCGATCACCACATCGATGCCTTGCCGTTCGACTTTGACCAGCTGGCTCCCGAAGCGCGGACCGGCGAGTGCTACCACGATGGACGCCAGCGCCAGCGCGCGCAGCAGTCCTTTTGCCAAGTAGCGGCGCCAGCTGTAGCCGGGAGCGAGCGTGCCTTGCAGCGGAGCCGCCACGAACGACCCCAACGACGCGCGCCGCCGGCGCCCGCCCACGATGGTGGCGAGCACCAGAAAAGGCGCGGCCACGAGACCCCACAACCAATTCGCATGCAGGAACTCGATCATGGCGACTCCCGCAAGATGCTCTGCTCGAGACCAAGCTCGAGGATCAACAACCCCAGCGCGGGCAAGAGCAGCCACTTGAAGCGCTCGGTGTATTCCACAAACGTCTCCGACGCCACCTTGGTGCGTTCGAGCTGGTCGATCTTGGCGTAGATCTGCTCCAGCTCCTGGCGATCGGTCGCGCGGAAATATTCGCCGCCGGTGAGGTCCGCAATCTTTTTCAGCGTCACCTCGTCGATGTCGACGTCGACCGAGATCAAACGCCGCCCGAACACCGGGTCGTCGATGGGAATGGGAGCGCGCCCACGCGTGCCCACACCGATGGTGTAGACCTTGATGCCGAGCGACTGCGCCACGCGCGCGGCGGTGGGCGGGTCGACCATGCCGGCGTTGTTCTGCCCGTCGGTGAGTAGCACGATGACTTTGCTCTTCGCTTCGCTCGCCTGCATGCGGTTGCACGCGCTCGCGAGCCCCATGCCGATGGCGGTCCCGTCGTCGAGAATGCCGAAATCCACTTGATCGACGAGCTTGGTGAGCAACCCGTAGTCGAGTGTCAGCGGACACTGTGTCACCGCATCGGCTGCGAAAACCACCAGTCCGATGCGATCGGTGGTGCGTTTGGCGATGAATTCCTTGATCACTTCCTTCGCCACGAACAAGCGGTTCTTCGGCTCAAAATCTTGCGCCTGCATGCTGCCGCTGGTGTCGAGCACCAGCATGATGTCGACTGCTTCGGCGTACTCGGTGTGCTGGGAGCGGCCGGTTTGCGGGCGCGCCAACGCGAGGACCACGAGCGAAAGTACGAGGAGCCGCAACGCGAGTTTTCCGTATCGCTTCCACGCCGGGGCACCGAGGCCCGCGCCCAGCAAGAGGTCGAGCGACGAATACGCCACACTGCGCTCGCGTCCCGGCCGCAGCGACCACCACGCCACCAGCGGCACCAATACGAGGAGGAACAAGACTTCGGGATGAGCGAAGCGAAACATCGGTTACGCCTCCGTCCCGGTGGCTACGGCGGGTGCATCGCGCGGTGTGGTGGCGACGACGATCGCGCGCGCCGCGTCGAGTGCGCGGTGCGCGGCGGGAGCCTCGGGGCGCAGCTTGGCGAACTTGACCAGGTCGGATTCGCCCAAGAGCGCGGACAATCCGTCGACGGCGGTACGCCGGCGCGCGAGCTCCGCCAGAATCTCGTGCGTGGTGCGATCCATGGTTTCGACATCGAAGCGCGCGCCCACATAGCGGCGCACCGCGTCGGCAACCAGCGTGTAGTACGTTTTCAACTCGCCCTGCTCGACCAAGCGCAGCGACGCGATTCGTTCCAGCTCGGCGAGCGCGATCATGTCGGGCGGGAGCACCACTTCGGGCGCTGCTTCGACCACGCCACGGCGACGGCGGCGCACCAACCACACGATCGCCGCGACCGCCACCAATACCGCGAGAACGATGCCCGCCCACTTCACATAGTCGGGGGGGACTTCCCACTGCGATTTGAGCGGGCGCAAATCCTCGGAGGTCTCCGCGATGCGCTTGAGCGACACATCGAACGCGTCGCTCCACACCCGCAGCGTGTCGCCGGACGGTGCGACGTAGTCGAAGGCGTTCGCCGGCACCGACACCGAGTCGAGCGCGACCGCGACCATGACGGTGTTTGCCTTGCGCTGCACGCGACCGTCCGCGGTGGAGTCACTCCACGCGAGCGACACCACACGACAGTGGCCGGAATCGATCTGCTGGCGGACGACGGGCTGCAAGGAGTCCGGAGCGGAAAGGGTGAAGGTCACCGGAAAGCGCTGGCCGACGGTGACCGAATCGTCGGGACCGGCGGTGGTCACATGGATCAAGTTGCTGCCGTCGATCACGTGGCTTCTAGCCACGCCGACGCTCGCAAGCAGCAGGATGACGCCGCTAACAAGTATGTGCCTACGCCAACGCATTGCCCAACCTGCTGCGCTGCGCGCTACCTGCGGCGCGCTCGCGCCCGGAAGAACCGCGACAGCGGCACGATGTAGTCCTGGCCCGCTTCGATGCGCACGCAGTCCACACCGTTGCGGCGCATGAGCAAGTTCATCTCGCCGCGGCGCTTTTCCACCGCGGCGGCGAAGCGCGCGCGTGCGCGTTTACTGGAGGTGTCGATGACGTGCTCCACCTGCGCTTCTTGGTCCCACACCCGCACCAGACCGGCGTTGTCGAGGTACTCTTCGCGCGGGTCGACCAGCCACAGTGCGACCACGTCGTGCTTGCGCGCCGCCATGGCGAGCGGACGCGAAAAATCGGGCGAGAGAAAATCGCTCACCACGAAGACGATGGCGCGCCGCTTGGAGACGCGCAGCAAATAGTCCAATGCCTTGGCCACGTCGGTGCGATGGCCGCGCGGCTCGTGAAACAACACCTCGCGCACGACGCGCAGCACGTGGCGGCGCCCCTTGTCGGGTACGATGAACTTCTCGACGTCGTCGGAGAAGACGATGGCACCCACTTTGTCGTGGTTCTGAATCGCGGAGAAGGCCAGCACCGCGCAAATCTCGGCGGCGGTGTCGATCTTGGTCTTGTCGACCGAGCCGAAACGCCCCGAGGCACTCACGTCGAGCAAGAACATGACCACCAGCTCGCGCTCTTCCATGAAGCTCTTGACGTACGGCACTCCCATGCGCGCGGTCACGTTCCAGTCGATGGAGCGGATCTCGTCGCCGGGTTGGTATTCGCGCACCTTGTCGAACTCCATGCCCTGGCCTTTGAATACACTGTGGTACTCGCCGGAGAAGACGTCGTTGACGAGGCGGCGCGTGGTGATCTCGACGCGGCGCACGCGCTTCAGAACCTCGGTTACGTTGCGCTCTTCCATAGTAGAGGTCCGCGACGGCGCCGTGTTCGTAGCAGGGGTGCGCGAGGGAACGTTGCTCGACGCCATGGCGATCAAGGTACCTCGATGTGGTCGAAGATGCGCTTGAGCACCGCTTCGGAGTCGAGTCCCTCTGCTTCCGCTTCGTAGGTGACGATGAGGCGGTGGCGGAGCACGTCGTAGCCGATGGCCTTCACGTCTTCCGGGGTGGCGTAGCCGCGGCCGCGCAGGAACGCGTGTGCCTTGGCGGCGTGGGCCAGGAAGATGGTGGCGCGCGGCGAGCCGCCGTATGCAATGAAATGCTTGATGGGCAGCTTGAACGAATCCGGATCGCGCGTGGCGAAGACGACGTCCAAGATGTAGTTCTTCACCTTCTCGTCCATGTAGATCTCGCGCACCGTTTGCTGTGCCGTCTTCAGCACCGACGGATTGACGACCGCCTCGACACCGGGGAGCGAGCCCGCCGACACCATCTCCATGATCTGCTTCTCTTCCTCGCGCGACGGATAGGTCACCTTGAGCTTCAGCATGAAGCGGTCGACCTGCGCTTCCGGCAAGGGATACGTGCCTTCTTGCTCGATCGGGTTCTGGGTCGCGAGCACGAGGAACGGAAACGCGAGCGGATAGGTCGTGTCGCCGATCGTCACCTGCCGCTCTTGCATGCACTCGAGCAGCGCACTCTGCACCTTGGCGGGCGCGCGGTTGATCTCATCGGCGAGGATGAAGTTGGAAAAAATGGGGCCTTTCTTGGCGGTGAAAGTGTGGTCGCGCGGGTTGTAAACCTCGGTGCCTACCAAGTCCGCCGGAAGCAGATCCGGCGTGAATTGAATGCGCCGGAAACCTGCGTCCACCGAGGCCGCCAGTGTTTTGACCGACAGCGTCTTGGCCAAGCCGGGCACGCCTTCGATGAGGACGTGGCCATCGCACAAGATGCCGATCAAAAGACGGTCGACCAGATACTTTTGGCCCACGATCACGCGCTGGATCGACTTCTGTAGGACTGGAACGAAGCGACTCTCGCGCTCCACGCGTTCGTTGAGGGCCTGAATCTCGTACTCCATCGTCACCTCCACCGGCCTCGTCGGCCGGTCAATCGACTCGATTGAACGTCCCGGAATGGTCGCGGTTCCGAAGCCGCAGTAGCTAGGTTTATCACCCAGTTGCACCGCCCGGGCGGCGTGCGCTACCATCGACGCTTTCGCGTTTGCGCCGGTCAAGAGCCTCGTGCGTAGAAGGGCAAAACGAGAACGGTCATGATAACCCAAGAAGTCGCTAAGTCAAGCCGCGGCAAGGCGCGAGCCGCATCCGTACCGGCCCGAATGCCGGCCTACGGGTGGGTGGGCCTGGCGTCGATGCTCCTGTTCGAAGTACTCCTGTTTGCCACCGACAGCACCTTCGTGGGGTGGTTCTTTACACCGGTCCAGTGGACCGGGCTCATCCTCTTTCTGGATGCGAACCTCAAGCGGCGCCGGGGTACGTCCCTCTTGGCGGACCACTTCGGCGAGTTCCTGATCCTGTGCGCCGTGTCCATCGTCAGCTGGCTCATCTTCGAGGGCTATAACCTGCTCCTCAAGAACTGGCGCTACCTCAGTCTGCCCGACAACCCGTGGATTCGCTTCCCCGGGTATGTGTGGGCGTTCGCCACCATATCCCCCGGAATGTTTCTCATCTACGAAACCCTGTGCGACATGTTGCCCGGCGAGGAATGCCGGACCCGCCCCCAGCTCCGCAATCGTGTGTTCTGGCCGCTGGTGATCTTCGGGGCGGCGTGCCTGATCGTCCCGTTGATCTGGCCGTCTACCTACATGACACCGCTGGTATGGATGGGCTTCGCATTCTTGCTCGATCCCATCAACGGGCGTTTGGGAGAGCGCTCCATCTTGTCGGAGTTTTTCAGCGGCGAGCATCGCCGTTCCATGCCGCTCTTCTTTCTCGCCGGATTAGTAGCCGGATTGCTGTGGGAGTTTTGGAATTACTGGGCGCTGGCCAAATGGGAATACGACGTCCCCTATCTCGGGCACGTGAAGTTGTTCGAGATGCCCATCCTCGGTTTCTTGGGCTTCATGCCGTTCATTATCGAAAGCCTCGCCATTTATCGCTTCGTGCGGCGCTATCTGCCGCTGCGCGACAATGCTCGCTTCCTCGGCTGACGTGACCCGCGCCGACACCCTCGCACAGTTCCGGCGCTTGTTCTCCGCGCGCGTCGTCATCTTCGACTTCGACGGCGTGTTGGTGGACAGCGAGCGCTTTCACTATCTCTCGTACAACGCCGTGTTCCAGAAATACGGCCACACCATCGACGAGACCCAGTACTACAAGTATTGGACGTCGCTCGGGCTGGGGCCGAAGGGCGAAGTCGAGCGGCATGGGTTGGCGATCGATCCCGACGCCATTCGGCGCGAGAAGCGACCGATCTTCTCGGAGTACTGCCGCAACGGCACCATCAAGTTTTTTCCGGAAGCGCGCGAGCTCGTCGATCTGTTGTGGAGCGCGAAGAAAACCCTCGCCATCGCGAGCGGGACGATGCGCTCCGACATCGAGGCCGTGCTCGAGTGTGAAGGCCTGCGCGATCGCTTCGCGTCGCTCGTGGGAAGCGACACCGCGGCGCTAAAGCCCGATCCGGAGAGCTTCCTGCACGTCTTGAGAGATGTCGGCGCGAAGCCGGACGAAGCGGTGATCATCGAAGACGCCGAAAAGGGTGTGGGAGCCGCACTCGCGGCCAAGATTCCCGTGGTCGTCGTGCGCACGCCTGAGACGCGGGCCATCGAGTTCAACGGAGCCGACTTGATTGTCGACTCGCACGCCGAGCTGGTGGAGCTGGCACGCCGCGCCGGCTGGTCGTCCGCCTACTGACTTTTTCGTTCCCAGCACAAGTGTTTCGCGTCGGACGTTCCGCCTTTGATCAAGGGATCGTAGTCGAATCCCGAGAAACGGCTCTCGAACTCGTCCCACATGGCGTCCATGCCCTCGGCTTCGGTGGGAAATGAACACCCGCCGTTTGTACCCTCGAGCAGGATCCATTCATCGGGGACGCGAGGGCCGTGCGACGTCGTCACATACCAGACACGCACGATGTCGTCCCAGCGTATCGACTCGCGCGCGCGTCGCGGATGTTCGCAGGCGATGTCGTCGGGCGTGATCAGCAGGCGATAGACCGGGTTGGTTCGGGTTCGCAGCTTCGGTTCGAAGATCGCGATGACGAAGCACACCCCGAAAAAGATCGCAGCCGGCCAACCCCACGACTCGCCCTGGCGAATCATCGCGACGCCGCCCGCGGTGAAGACGAGCGAGACGGCGATTAGAAGTGGGTTACGCGCGGTTCCGATAATGCACCCACGCCCAACCGAGCAGTGTCACCACCAGAAATGGATACGCGAAGAACGGTAACGGTTGCGACAGCGGCATGAGCGGACGCTGCATAAAAATTTGCAGCGCGACCACTGAGAACAGCACCGCCGCGATCACCCCCACCAGCCGGACCCACGTCGGCATCACTCTGGGCGCGCTCACCAGCGCCAGCGAAGCCGCCCACAATCCCGCTCCCGCGCCAAACAGCGGTCCCGTTGTCGCCAGCTCCATGGCCGAGCCGGCCAGAATCAGCGTCTCCCCCGCGACGAACACCAGAAACCCCGCCGCCACCACGTCGTTTCCGCGGCGGAAGTGATGAATCGTGAGCAGCGCCGTGGCGACGACGAGTGCGGTGCCGTCGATGCCCCACAACAGTCCGCGCAGCGCGTCGGATGGCGCGAAGGTCCCCGCCATTCCGAAGATTGCGCCGACCACGAGGCCGGCCGGCGCAATCGTTCGTGAGTAGCGATCGTTCATGATTCGTGCACGCGTCAGAACGTTATTTTGAGTCCTCGCTTGACGTCGTCGCCTTCTTCGCCTGTTCGGCGAGTGCTTTGGCTTCCGGCGTGTTGAACGGGAAATAGTCGAGCACGTCGTACTCCCATACGTTGGTCGGGAATATCACCACCAGCT
>JAICFA010000028.1 GCA_025923935.1 Candidatus Krumholzibacteriia bacterium | reverse complement strand
TTCCGTCGCCGTCGTCGAAGGTGATGACGATGGGCTTGCCGGGCAGCTCGCGCCGTCCCGTTTGCCATTCGTGCAGCTCGTCCAGCGTCACGGCGTGGTACCCGCTGTCTTTCAACAGCTGCATTTGCCGCTCGAACTCGGAAGTTCCCGTTGTCCACAGCTCGGTGTCGTTCAACAGCGGCAGGCTCAACACCACGTAGCCGAAGACGCGCAGCAATCGCAGCGGGTCGGATTTGTCGCGCAGGTAGTGATAGCACAGGACCGGGACACCGGCGGGCGCGGCGTCCACCACGGCGGGTGCGGCTTCCATGCGCACGCGGCCCGACGAGTCGAAGTGGCTCGAGACCATGAGCCCCATACCCGCCGTGAATGCGAGCGCCGCGACGGCGGCGATCAATAGCGCGATGAAGAATTCCCGGCGCATGGAGACGAGGCTACCAGAAAACGGCTACCAGAACGCGTACTCGAGGGTGACGGTGAAGCCGTCGATCTCGTAGCCGGGACGGGAGTCGAGTCGCGAGTTGGCGTTGGTGTAGGCCGCGTACAATCCTAGGCCGCGCCAGATGGCCCAGCGCGCCGACGCTTCGAAGCGGCCGGTAACGAACCAATCGTCACCGTTTTCCTTGTCCAGCGAGATGCGTCCCGCCAGGCGCGCACTCACCCGCGGGGTGAACGTCATTGCGCTGGCGACCTCTTCAAAAATACTGATGTATTGCCGCGGGTCGTAGTAGCCGTTGTCGGTGGTGCGTTTGAAGCCGAAGTAGGCGAGACCTGTCGACGAGCTGAAGCGATGGCTCACACCGATGGGCGCGCGCCACAATGGCTCCCACAGTGCCCGCGTGCCGAGTCCGATGGAGCTGTTGTCGTCGCTGTACCACGCCAGCTCGGCCGACGACACCCACAATAGATTCGTGCGCAGGCGCTGGTCCAAGCCGGCGGAGAACTCGGTGCGTGTAATGCCGCGGAATATGGCGTCGGGGTTGTCCACTGACGCGCGGGAAACACCGAGATCGACGCGCGTCCAATCGCGTGGAGTGAGTGTCGCGTACACATCGAACGTGAACAGGTTGAACTCGTCGAGGAAGAACGACTGCGGCCCCAGTGCGGCGCGGTCGTACGAGTTCCACTCGTAGCCGGCGGTGGCGGTGGCGATCAACGCCTCCGAGAAGCGCCGCTCGAGCACGCCGTCGATGCTATTGCGCGACACGTCGGGCCGTCCTGGCTGCTCGAAGTTGGCGTGACCGTAGACGCTGGAGACGCGCGTCATCACATCGGGCGAAAAACCGGCGCGCACGGTGTGATAGCGCCGCGTAATGTCGTCGCTGTCGTGGTTGCGCTCGAAGGTGTACGACACGGCGGGTGCGCGCTCGTGGTCGATATCGGTGGCCACGTCGTCCAGCGCGGGTGCTGCGGAGTCGGCCAAGGCCAGCGCGCGGTCGGGACGGCCCATCCAGCGCTGCGCTTGCGCGAGGCCCGCGAGCGACGCGGCGTCATCCGGATGTTGGGCAAGAATGCCACGATAGAGCGAAGCGGCCTCACGATGTCGGCCCGACCAGTTCACCACCTGTGCTTTGCCGCGCGCGGCATCCAGGTTCTCGGCGTCCGCGGCGAGGGCGCGATCGTAAAGCCGCTCGGCTTCATCCAAGTCGTCGCGCCAGCTTTCCAAGCGAGCGACACCGATCCACGCGTCGGCGTCGTCGGGATGGTGATCGAGATACGTGCGATACCACATCATCGCCGAGTCGGGTTGGTCCGACCACGTGTACTGGTGGCCCAGCTCGACACCGATGTCGTTTCCGAGCGGGGGATACAACGCGATCGCGCGGCGATAGAGACGAATCGCATCCGCGTGGCGGTCGGCGGCCGCCGCGGCGCGCGCTTTTTCCAGCTCGGACATAGCGCGCGGGATGTCGTGCGTCGCCACCGGATCCGGGAGCGGCACGCGCGTGGTATCCGTCGCTTGCGGTCGCGACCACGCGGGCTCGGCCCCGCACCACAGCGCCAGCACCAGGGCAGCACCCAACATCGGGAGCCTCACAGCACTTGCTCCCGGATGGGCTTCCACCGGACGGGCGCTGGCTTGGGGGTGCGCAGCATGGCGCCCGGTGTCGCGATCGACGTGACGATCGCCATCAGGATCCAATAGATCAGCGGATAGAACACCGCGGTGAAGTAATAGAGGGGAATGCGACGGTCGTAGCGGCGATCGAGCAGCACGCCCGTCAACAATTGGATCAAGCACATCGTGCCGATCAACATACCCCACCAATTCGGGATCGGCGAAGCACCGACTGGCGGATAACCGATCGCGTAGCAGAACACCCACAGACCGGTTAACACCACGAAGCAGTACGCCCACGCGATCGAGAGCCACGATTCGATCAACAACGGCCACAGGCGGCGGCACTGCCAGTTGACGGCTTGCGGCCCGTGGCGCCGCAGAACCTGCGCGAGCCCGCGAGCCCAACGCGTGCGCTGGCGCCACAATCCGCGCAGCGTGGACGGCACGCGCATCCATACGACCGCGCGCGGCTCGTAGCGAATGTCCCAGAAGCGCAGCTGCAGCTTCCACGAAAGGTCGATGTCCTCGGTCGCCATGTCGGGGCTGTAGAAGCCCACGTCGAGCAGGGCCGTGCGATGGAACGCGCCCACCACGCCGCTCATGGTGAGAATGCGCCCCCACACGCGCTGCGCGCGGCGCTGCAGCGAAATGATGGCGGTGAACTCGATCGCTTGCAGCTTGCTCAATAGAGTTTCGCGGTTGTACACGCGCGGATTGCCGGTGACAGCGCCCACACGCGCAAATTTGAAATGCGGCACGACGTGGCGCAGAATTAGCGGATCGGGGACCGCGTCGGCGTCCATGATGAGCAGAATCTCGCCGTTGGTGCAGCGCAGGCCGTCGTTGAGCGCCATCGCCTTGCCTTCGTTGACCCGCTTGCGAATCAGCCGCACTTTTCCCGCGTGCACGAACGGCATCACCTTGCGCGCGGTGTCATCGGTGCTGCCGTCGTCGACAATCACAATCTCGAAAGCCGGGTAGTCGATGGCCAGCATGCCGCGGATGGTCTCCTCGATGTGCTCCTGTTCGTTGAACGCGGCGATCAGCACCGTGCACTTGGGTGTGTAGTCGGGGTCGAAGAGCGGTTTGACGGGGCGCTCGCGCCGGAAGTGATACATCAGAGATACCAGCACCAGCGTTCCGCTGGAGACGAGCGGATACCAGGCGAAGAACGACAACGCCACCATGTAGGCGACGTTGGACTCGATCGCGTCGAGAATGCCGATCACGTCGATCATCGCGTCTCCGGCCCCAATTCGGGAACGCGCAGGAGCTTTTGCTCGACGACGCGTTCGTCGTCCTCGGCGATCTCGATCACGTGCACCTCGACGTAGCGCGCCGCGAGCACCAACTCGTCGCCCGGCGTCACGTAGGGACGCCCCAGATAGTCCTCGGCCGGCAGCGGCGACGCCGTCATGCGCGTGCGGCGCTTGCCGTTCTTGGAAACACGGATGTTGTGGAGGATCCAGAAGAAGTCAAACACGGTGATGGCCGCGATGATGATGCCCACGATGGCCAGCGCGTTCTTGGTGTGCTCGGTCACGGGCTGCTGGACGACCAGGTACCAGTAGTACCCGAACACCACCCACATCAGGGCGCCGAGGACGATATGGAAGACGGTCCGGGCCATTGAATGGCGACTCCATCACAAGGAGAGACTTGGCGTCGAGTGGAACTGCAATGCCTATGCCCCGGGCGGGATCGGGACAGGCGGGGACGATGAGGGAGAATACTACCCTAGCAAGGCGGCCGTCGTGAGGAGCTTCACCCTTCGGACGGCTGTGTTGGACTGGATTCGACCCAATTGCGCTACTTGATCAGCACCATCTTGCGCGCGCGGACCTCGCCACCGGACGTGAGCCGGTAAAGATAGACGCCCGAGCTCACCGGGTGTCCGGCGTCGTTGCGACCATCCCACGTGGCGGCCCCGGAACCGGTGGGACGCACCTCGTCGAAAAGCGTGCGCACAAGACCCCCGTGCACATCATAGATGCGCAGCGTGGCCCGGCCCGATTTTCCAATGTCGAAACGAATGGTGGTGGCAGGGTTGAAGGGATTGGGATGGTTGGCGTGAAGTTCGAGACTCGGTATCACCTGGGGCGCGTCGGTTACGATACTCGACAATCCGGCGAGCGCCCACACATCGTTGCGCGCCACACCGTCGCTGCCTCCGAACACGATCATGCGGTCGTGAGCGCCGTCATAGATTGCCGCTGCACCCGCGCGCGGCGACGGGGGTGTCCCGCCCGGAGCCGCCTGGGTCCATTTGTTGGTCCACAAATCGAAGAGCCAGACGTGATTGACTAGGTTCAGCGAGGTTTGTCCGCCAAAGACGATCGCACGGTGATTGGCCGCATCGTAAATCATGCTCGCAAAAAAACGCCCGCTGGGTTTGACCGCCGGCGAGAATTGCGTCCACGTGTCGGTGTCGAGGTCGAGCGCCCACAGATCGTCGAGCGCGCCAAAATTGTTTTGTCCGGCGTACATGATCATGCGATGCCGACGTGCGTCGTAGCAGGCCGCGTGCAGGCAGCGTTCCCCAGGTCCAGTTCCCGGTGAGACATCCGTCCACGTGTCCGCCTGGTCGTTGAATCGCCAGACGTCGTGAAAGCGTCCCAAGTTCGTAAACCCTGCAAAGGTGACTAACTCACGAGCAATTGGATCGAAGGTATATCCCACGCCGTAGCGCACATTGGGCGGTCCGCCGGTTGGCGTGAATTGCGACCAGGTGTTGGCGGTGAGATCAAACGACCACACATCGTTGAAGAACACACCCGACGCCTGCCCCGACCACATGATCATTTGGCGCGCGAAGGGATCGTAGATGCTGGCGGGAAAGAGACGCGGGGCGGGTGCCGGGGGTCCTGGTGCGGGGGTGAGATTGATCCACGTATTGGTGTCCAAATCGAAGCCCCACACGTCGTTCAGCACACTCGCCGCCCCCGACGGAGTGCCGGCGAAGATCACCATGCGGTTCTCAACCGGATCGAACACGGCGGACGCATTGCGGCGTGCGGACGGCATGGGTCCCGAAGCCGGTGAGAGATTGATCCACGTCTGGGCGTGCGCTTCCGTCATTGCGGACAGAGCGACAAGGGTGGACAGAGCGAGCGTACGGCGCATGGGGCGGCCTCCGAAACCGAGGGTGCAATGCGACACCTGAGCTACGACCCCGAGGAGTCGTTTGGATTTGCGGATTTTGACGGAGCGGGGGTGGGCTTCCTTACCGCGGCCGAAAAAATTACATGCGGCGCAGTCGTACCGGCTCGCTGAACGCCTCGGTGGTCTTGGCGTACTTGCTCACCAGCGTCTGCAGCTTTTTTGTGGGCGCGGTCAACAGCACGGCCCCATCCAACGGGACGTGATCCACCGCGATTTTCTTTTGCGAAATCATGGTCGCCAGCCATTCCGCGTCGAAGTCGGCCACCCACAAGGTATCGACGGTGCGCTCGATCTTCAGCACGTTGTGCACGCGCATGAGATGGTCCTTGTAGAAGCCATTTTCCGACTGCGGCTCTTCGGGATAGATGTCGAGGAAGTTAGCGCCGCCCAACTCGACCAGGGCCGCGCTGAAGCGCGCCTGCGCGCCGCTTTCGTCGCACAGCAGCGTGTACATGCCGCGAGTGGTGTCGATCAACGTGAAGACGAATTCTTCGTCGCCTTCCGCCACCCACGTGCCCACCAGCTCGGCATCGAAGGTCATGATATCGTCGGTGGCCAGCGGGTGGAGCGACTGCACATAGCAGCCTGCCAAAGCGGCGCACGCGGAGAGGGCCAAGATGAAGAGACGAGATCGCGGCAGCTCTGACATAAGCGCTAATGCGCTTCTCCCCACATTTTCTCTCCCGCTTCCACGCGGACCGGAAGCACGTTTTGCGCGATCGGCAGCGGACACGTCGCGTACGGCGTGAACACGCAGGGCGGGTTGTACGACTTGTTGAAGTCGATGGCCGTGTCGCCGTTCTTGTCCGGTGCGGGAATGTAGACGAAGCGGCCGCCCCCATACGTCTCGTCCCCGTTGGTAGCGTCGCCGAACACGAGCCACATATCCTCTTCGGATTCCGACATGGGCTCGATGGCGTATTCCTTGCCGTCTAGTTTGAATTTCAATAGACCCGGGCACTCCACCGTTTCGTCGAAACCGATGACGTTGGGCACGGTGAGCTTCTTGGGCGGATCGTAACGCTCGAGGTGCGCGGCAACGCGCCACGCATCGTCGACCGGATAGCGCTCGATGCCGGTGAACTCCTTGCGCAGCGGGCTTTCGGAATCCTTGACGCGCAGATAGAGGCTGCCGGGACGGTCGATGACGTAGAAGCGAATGGTGCCGAGGGTGATCTCGGTGGGGCCGGCGCCGTCTTTGTCGCTCTTGAGCTCGGTGTGCTCGAAGGGCTTGCCGTCGTTCGTCATACCGGCGCCCGGCTCCGACTCGAGCCGTATGAGACCATTTTCAATGATCACCGTGCCGGCGTGCGCGGGAGCACTCGCCGGGAACAGGAGCTCGTTGTCGTTCGCCGACCCGAAGCGGTGGCGTCCTTCCGTCAGCGGAAACAGGCCCACCAAGGTGAGCCAGCCGTCTTCCTTTTTTAGCCGCGCGACGCGCTCGCCGTACCACTTCTCAACGTCGCGGCGGTGCTCGTCGACACCCATCGCCATGCCTGCGCTCCCGGTGCCCGCGCCCACGGTCGACGCTCCCGCACCCATTCCCACTCCACCCGCGGATCCACCCAATTGGACCGAACCCCCGCAGCCGATCGCAGCCGCTACGCCGAGCAGAGCGACGGGGGCGAGCCATTTCAAGCCATTACGCACGGTGAATCCTCCTGGTAGGGCAGGCGACAATCGATGATGGAGACGCGGGGAAGCGAAGTCAAGGGCCCTAGAAATTGAACGAGAACGTCATCATGGGCCCGGTCGATTCGGTGTCGGGAGCGCATTCGTGGCGGTCCACGATCAGCTCGGCGATGGCGTAGCCAAAAAAGGCGCCGGCCACCACGTCGGAGAGCCAGTGGGCGCGCGAATCCACACGCTGCCATCCGGCGGCCGCTGCGAGCGTGTACGCGGGTACTTCGACGTACCAATGCGGGTGGCGTCCCGCCGCCACGCCCGCCATCGAGAAGGCGGTCGCGGTGTGACCCGAGAGGAACGATTGCGTGTCGGCGTCGTTCAGACCGACTAGAAATTCGAAGGCGTGCGAGGTTCCCGCGTGGGGGCGTTTGCGGCCGAGGACCAGCTTCGCGGCGACATTGAGCGCGAAGGTGTACACCGTGGCTTCCGCCATGAGGGCCGCGGTGTCCACCACGTAATCGTCGTCGGCGATCCATCCACCCAGTGCGACCGCCCCCGCCACCGCCGCGTGCGTGAAGATGGCGTGGCGATTGTTGGCGCCATACCACGACGCGATGCCGGCGAAGTTGTGGAGCGCGTGGTCGACGAAGGATTGCGGCGGCCGCTGCACGAAGCGGTCGACATCGTCGTCCCACCAGATGATGGACGCGCCCACGAAGGTGGTGACACCCAGCGTCAAGTAGGCGGCATCGCTTTCCATATCGAAGGGGGCTTCGAACAGCGCCTCGAAGTCCTCGCCGGCATTCGACCACGAGACGTCGCACTCGTCGGCGAGCACCGACGACGTGGACAACAGGAGTAGGAGCGCACCGCCGGCGATCCCCGCCGTCAATCGGTCCAACGCAGCCTCGCTTGCGCCATAAGCGTGAACCCGCTCGACGCGCCCGCGGGATGATATTTGACATCGGCGTCGAACACGTTGCGCGCCATCACGTCGATCCAAAAACGGTCGCGCCACATGCCGTGCTGAAGCATGGCGTCGAACGAGGTGGCCCCGCCGACGTGGGCAGAGTACGTCACCAGCACACCGTCCGCGTTGCACGTCACGCCATCCACGCCGGCGTAATCGGTCCAGAACGTGTTGGAGTAGTGCGTGACGCGCCCCCACAGCCGCCACGTCGTTCGCGGACGCCCCCACACGGTGTAACGCAAGCGATGACGCGGCACGGTTTGCCAACGGTCGCCGAGATCGGCGTCGGAGTCAAATTCTTCCACGTAGCTCCACGAAAAAATGCCGCCGGACTGCGCGCCGAGCGCGTGGTAGAGCTTTGCCGCAACGGTGAGGACGTGGCCGCTCTGACCGGTGACGATGCGCGTGGGAGCGTCGAAATCGCACGCGGCGGCGTCATAGGAAAAATCGCGGGTGTCGAGGTACGCATCGTCGAAGCGGCTCACGCCCGCGTTGAGCTCCACACCGCCGAACATCCCGCTCGATGACCACCCCGCGTCGGCGGAGGTGACGCGCGTTCGCGTAATCGGACCGTCGATGGAATAACTTTCGCCGCTGCGCGCGAGCAAATCGTAGCCGCGCTCGGACCAGAGCCACAAATCGTCGCTTTCGCTGAACAATCTCTGATGGAGGGTTACCCGCACGCGCACCGTGTCGGCGGGACGCACCACCCAGTGGACACGCAGCGCCGCGGAGGCCGCGTGCTCGTCGCCATCGGAGGTGACGGCACCGTCGAGGCTCGCGCGGCTGCCGTGGCCAAACGCGCGCTCCACGCGTGCGCCGGCGCGGACAAACGTGTCGTCAGCGTCGCTCAGCGAATCCGGCGTTTCCGCTTCTCGCTTCTCCGCACCGGCGAACGCGGCGAAGCGCGTGCGTTGCAGCCGATAGTCGGCATCGACCGCCCCGGACAGCCGGCGCGACGTCCATTCGTAATCGAACGCGAGTGCGTCGTCCTGGTCGGTGAGCTCTTTGCGCGACGCCAGCCCGCGATAACCGATACGCGTGCGTGCGCCCGCGTCGAACGAACCCGCGACACCTCCCATCCACAGCAACTGGTCGGTGGGCACTTCGCTGCCGAATGGCTCCGAGTAGTGAAAGTAACGGCGCGCATCGGCGACCGCCGCGATGGCGTCGTGCCAGCCACCGGCGGCGCGCACGCCCATGCGCACGCTTGACGACAGACGCAGCACCGCGGGCCACGTCGGCTCGTATATCCACGATAGCGGCGCGGAGACGTCGGGCGTGCCGGCACCGGGTCGCAAGGTGGCGAGCGATTCGCGCGTGCGCTCGCGCATGGCGGGATCGGTAAAGGGATGCTGCATCATGGCGCCCGAAAGCGACGCATACCAATTGCGTGCGCCGCGCGCCAGCCAAAGTGAGGCGTCCGGGCCGATGGCGTCGACGTTGGGTGTGACCTGTGGCGTGTACTTGTAGGGCCCGGGGTCGCCGGTTTCGTTGGCGCCGCTGGCCGAGGCACCGAGCGTCCAACCCGTGCCGGCGCGGACCGCGTAAATCTCGATGCGAGCCGGAGCAGAATCCCACGACACGCCGGTGCGCGCGCCTTCGTCGACGAACACCAGCGAGTCGATCTCGGTAATCGACACCGGCACGAGCTCGAGATGGGTGGCGTCGAACACGCTCACGTCGAGCAGTTGGCCGTTGAGGACCACCGACCAAGCGGTGGATCGCGGCACCATCGTGCGCGTCGACGGCATCCAGGTATAACCGTCGTTCGACGCCGGCGACCATTCGTCGAGAAGCTGCAGCGCATCCGACAGGCGGGTGACGGCCGCTGCCTCCAGTTGGGCCCGCGTGAGCACCACCCGCTTCGCGAAGGCGGGGGCCGCGATGCACACCACGGCGGCGAGGGAGAGGGCGGCGACACGCGCAGGAATCATTGCAATCCGCTCCGAATCCAGCGCGGAGCGCCGAAGGTTCGCGCGAATCCGAACGAAACGTAGGCGAGCTCGATGCGCTGGTGCGTGAAGGTGATTTGGTATGAGCCTTCCACGATCGCGTGCCAGCGCTCGGCGAATTCGAAGTCGGCGCGCACTCCTGCTTCGGACGCGACCTCGAGCTCGTATTTCACCGACGACTCGCTTTCTTGGTCGAAAATCCAATTCACCAAGCCAGCATGGAGCCCCACATCAGCGCGCAAATGACTTTGCAGTTGCCTCCCCACGCGCCAACCGAGTGCGCCGAACACCGACGTGAACCCCGACGCCGCGTCGATCGCGTCGTGCGCGCCGACGCGCACCAACAACGACGCCCGCCCCAAATAGAACGGCGTCACGAAGTCGATGGCGCCCGCCGCGCCGTCGTCCCAATAGTTGTGAAACTCGTTGCGGTTGACGTTCAGCGCGCCGTACACGCCGACGTCGAGTGTGGCGAACGGGTGCACCGGCGCGGCGGTCTGTGCGCACAGCCGGGAGGTGTAAAGAAGGATCGCGAGAATTGAAAGAATGCCCGCGCGCATGAAAAAGAGAGTACGCGAGGCGCCGCAGTGCGAGAAGTACGTCCTGTTACGGTTGCGAACTAACTTACTTGTTCCGGCCCGGCCCCGGCCGAATCGCGTTCTCGACGTACGCGCGCACACGATTCTTGTTGTCGGTGCGCTCGTACTTGAGCTCGCGGGTCACCTTGCGAATGATGGCCACACCCAGTCCCCCGCTCTTACCGCTTTCCAACAGCTCCTTGAGTGGCGGTGCGGCGGCAATGGTGGGATCGAACCGCTTCCCGTCGTCCTCCACCATGATGGCCACGCCTTGTGGGTCGGTGCGCACGTCGAGCAAGATCGCGTGCGGTGCGCCGTCGTCGAAGGCGTGTTGGATGACGTTGACCACCAGCTCTTCGACCACCAGCTTCACGCGGTGCGCGGTCGATTTCGAAACCCCTTCATCGTCGAGAAATTCCGCCAGCGCGAATCCCATTCGTCGCAATTCGGCGAGCTGATTGGAAATTGTCAGTCGCAGAATCGCCATTGTTCACGACCGCGATTCCCGCGCCACCCGCAGCGCGTCCTCCACGTTTGCTGCGAATGGGATGATCTCATGGGCGCCGACGGTGCGCAGCGCGTTGTCGACGAAGCCCTTGCTGCCCACGAGTACCATCACGGCGTCGTGGCGGCGCAGCGACTTCGCGCAGCCGAAAAGCATGCCGATGCCGAGGGAGGTGATGAAGTCGAGCTCGGAGATGTCGACGATGGTGGAACGCTTGCGCGCCGCGGTTTCGCCGTGGAAGCGAATATCGACTTGCCGGAGCGTTACCGCGTCGAGCCGGCCCTTGAGTTTGACATGAGAGACGTCACTGTCGTGGGATAGAACTTCCAGCTCGATCATGTGTGACTACTCCCCCCGATAGACGAATGTGACCGGCTGGGCACCTTTTTTGATGTAGCCCCGGTACATGCCCGGTGTGTTGAACTCCATGGCGAAGCGGCCGTTGCGATCCAACGCAATGAGGCCACCGGTGCCCTCGCCTCCCAGCTCGACGAGCTCGTCGCCCACCACGCGCTGTGCAGCTTTTTCCACCGACAATCCTTGGTAGCGCATCAGCGCGGAAACTTCGTGCGCGGCTGCGGAACGGATGAATATCTCGCCCTTGCCGGTGCACGACACCGCACACGTGGCGTTGTCGGCGTAGGTACCCGCGCCGATGATGGGTGAATCGCCGACGCGTCCCCAGCGCTTGTTGGTGAGACCCCCCGTCGACGTGGCGGCGGCTAGATTGCCCTGGGCGTCAACCGCCACCGCACCCACGGTACCCAGATGCGTGTGCGGGAACGCGAGCGAGCCGTATTCCTTCTTTAGAGCTTTCTCTTTTTCCTTGGTCTGCTGCAACTCCTCCCAGCGCTCCTTGGTGAAAAAATACGCACTGTCTTCGAATTGCAGCCCTTGCTCGCGCGCAAACTTCTCCGCGCCTTCGCCCACCAGCATGACGTGGCTGGTTTGCTCCATGACTTTGCGCGCGGCCCGAATGGGATTCTTGATCCCCGTCACCGACGCCACCGCGCCCGCCTTGCGCGTGGTACCGTCCATGATGGCGGCGTCCATCTCGTTGCGGCCTTCGCTGGTGAACACCGAACCTTTGCCCGCGTTGAAGTACGGCGAGTCCTCCATGACGCAAATTGCCGCCTCGACGGCGTCCAGGCTGGAACCGCCTTGCTCGAGGATGCGATAGCCGGTAGTGAGGGCTTCGGCGAGTGCCGCGCGAATGCCCGCCTCGCGTTCGGGCGTCATTTTTTCGCGGACGATGGTCCCGGCGCCGCCATGAACGACGAGCGTGATAGGGGATTCAGCCGAGTTCGCAGGCTCCGCAGGAATCACGAGCGAAAGCAGCACAAGGGTGAGGGAAAAGGCGACGGCGGTGTTCATCCGAATCCGACCAGGGGGCCGTACCCGTCGGAGTGCGCATTATACACAAAGAACTCGCAGCTGGTTAGCTGCGAGTTCGAGGTGGGTGGGGTCTCGATTTTCGCTAATCACTCGATCTTTCGATCGAGAGGCTAGTCTGAAATTTGGACCGGGCGGCGGGCCCGTTACGTCTCGCCCCTTTAGACGGATCCGAACCTAGTCACCCGATCCTGAACAAAAGGGTCGGACCGACCTTCCGAAATTCCCGGCGGAAATCCCGAGGCCCCGAAAAAAAGCATGCAGTGGGTTAACCGTTTAGTAGGCCGGATATTAGCGTTTGCGCACGAGCCTCCAGGGGTGAGCCGGCGAATTGAGTGCGCACGAGCTCGAGAGTACGGCGGGCCGAATCGACCCGTCCCGTTTCATACTGAACCAACGCCAGATTCAGGAGAGCCGCGCCGTTTTTGGGGTCGGTCTCCAGGGCCGCCTGCAGCAGCCGTTCGGCCCGGTCGAACTCTTCCGAGCGGTAGGCGACGATGGCGTCGAGGACCAGGAAGCGAGCGTCGCCGGAAAAACGTAGGCGCGCATCCTGGGCAAACAAATGTGCCTGCTCCAAGTCGCCGGTTGCGAGGTAGCCGCTGATGAGCCAGTGCGCCACCTCGGGATTGGCGTCCTCGCGGTAGGCGCGGGTGAGCTGCGAAAGCGCGGACGCAATGGTCGCGTCGACCGGAACGATGCCGCTCCGATACAGCGTCGACGCCGATCCGGCGGTCTCTTCGGTACCGGGCAGAATGATGGAGCCCTCGTTCGAAGCACTGACCGCCGCCGCCTGAAGGGGCGAGAAATACGCATCGTAGCGGTTGCCGCCGGGCCGCACACCCGCCAGCCAGAGTGTCACGGCCGCAATCAACAAGGCGGCGGCTGCCAGTCCCGCCAGCGCCGGTGGCGCGAACCAGCGGCGGCGCGATTGGTCGGCCCGAGTGGATGGGCGGACCGCTTCGCGGCGCGACGGAATGGACTTCGCCAGCCGGACCACGGCGTCCGGAGCGCGAAAAATGGACGCGTCCGTAAGCAGCATGGCGCGATAGCGAACCGCGTCTAAGTAACCATTATGGCATGAGTTGCACGTACGGACGTGTTCTAGCAAGAGGGCCCGGTCGGACTCCGTCATGGAGCCGTCGGCCAGGGCCGCGAGCTGTTCGTCGGTGAGGTGTAGCTCGGTCATAGGCTGGTTGGCGCCTCGAGCGCCGCGGAGCGTCGGTACGCGTTCTAGAGACGGAACTCCCGCGCGGATTCCATGGCTCTTTTCGCTAGTCGCCGTCGCGATCTAGAAGCTTCCGGAGCTTGCGCAGCGCCCCGTCCAGGATCGTATAGACCTTGCGCTGGCCGGATAGCCCGCGTTCGTCTGCGATTCGCTGTGCCGTCCACCCTTCCTCGAAACGAAGCCGGACCACTTCGCGCTCTTCATCGGACAGGTCGGCGAGGAGCTCGCGCACGCGCGCGGCCATTTTTTCCACGCCGTCGCGCGCCAGGGAGTCGTCATCCTCGCCGCGCTCGTGTTCGAACTCCATGTGCTTCATGTAGTCGAGCAGTCGTCCCGACACCACGCCGAGTGCGGGTGCTTTGGCGTCCGACTCCAACCGTCGCAAGTAATGTTTGTCGATGGTGCCCTCGATCTTCAGCACCGCGTGCGCCACGTCCTCCGCCGTCGCGGGAACACGCGCCGAGTGGAGGGAGTGAATAACGGCGTCGAATCCCAGGCCTTCGACAAAGTGGAATTTGAAGACATAGCGCTCGAGCGTGGTGAGCTCGTCCCAGCCTTGCGGATGCTTGCGCCGTCCTTGAATGTGGCGGAGATGATCGAGCGCCTTGCCGCGCGACACGACGATGAGCCATGTCGACAACTCGGAGCTCCCGCGGAACTCCGCGAGCTTGCCGCGGTAGAGCGATTCCAGCACGTCGGCGAACACGGTGCGGACGTCGTCTTCATCTTCGGCGAAGAGCTGGCGGCGAATGACGCTGTAGATCAACCCGGCGTAGCGGTCGACGAAGGCGTGCCAGTGCGCGGTGGACCCGCCGAGCACCATCTCGATCAAGGCGAGATCTTCGTGCACGCGCGTTTCGCGCTGCTTGGCGCCTTCCGGCAATCTGGACGAGCTGGGCTTGGGCGGTCTCATGGATGCCCGGCGGAAGGGTGGGGGTGAGCCGGGGACGCTTCAAAGGTGCGCCTTCGGGCGGCCTCAGGTCAACATCAGAATGCCCGGGGCCGTTAGCGGCGAGGCGAACGGCGATCGTCCCGCGGGGTCAACCCGCGGCGCAACCGCCGGATTCGCATGACGAAGAAGAAGATCCCCAGGAGGACGGCGGAATACGCGGCGATGAGCCAGCTCATGTTCGCACTCCTTGAGCGTGCGCCGCTTCGGCGGCATCGCGCTCCGTTTCCCGGCGCGATCGCTCCACTTCGACATCCAGCCGGCGCCCGAAGAGGGCGAGAAACAGAAACGTGAACGCGGCGACGGAAACCCACAGTGTCGCCGCCATGGCGGGGTCCAGGCCGGAGCCTTCGCCGCCGGCAATGACGGGCTGCGGATGCTGCGTGCGCCACCAGCGAATCGCGAAATACACCAGCGGTACGTCGATGAAGCCGGTGATGCCGACCACGGCGGCCAACACCGCGCGGCGTTCGGGCGATTCGATGTAGCGGCGCAGCATGAGGTAGCCGATATAAATGAGCCACAACACCAGTGTCAGCGTGAGACGCGCGTCCCACGTCCACCAAATTCCCCACACCGGCTTGGCCCAGATGGGGCCGGTGATCAGCACCAGCGTCGTGAACAGCACACCGACCTCGGCCGCGGAAAGTGCGCGGCGGTCGTAGCGCGGATTGCGCGTGGAGAGGTAGCGAAAACTGTAGTAGAACACCATGGCGAAGCCGAGAAAGGCGTTCCACGCCAGCGGCACGTGCACATAGAAGATCTTTTGCACGATACCCATCTCGCTCTCGATCGGCGCGTATAAGAAGATCATCGCCATCGCCGCCGCCATGGTGATGAACAGCATCGAGTCGATGAAAATGGCGAACTTGCAGCGGCTCATGACTCCTCCAGCACGTACTCGAAGACCAACACGGAGGCGGTGAGAAACACCACGTCGTAGACTACCAAAAGCGTGAACCAGAACGAAGGGCCCTCGGCGTTTCCCAGGGCGAAGGAGGTCGTCTCCACCGACGCGATGAGCGCGGGCACGCTGAGGGGAAGAAAGAGGATCGGCAGTAAGAGTCCCCGCATGCGCGTATTGGCGGCGACGGCGGAAAACAGCGTCCCCACCGCCGCGAACGCGATCGACCCCAGCGCGAACGACGCCGCTAGTGCTCCCGCTCGTTGGATCGACACGTCGAAGAAAATCACGAACAGCGGCAGCGCCACGAGCTGGGTGATGAACAAGAACGCCGCGTTGGCCGCGCACTTGCCCAGATAAATGCCGCCGGCGTCGACCGGCGCAAGTGCCAGCGCGCGCCCGGCGCCCGACTCTTTCTCCAACGCAAACGAGCGATCCAGCGCCAGCGTTCCGGCGAACGCGAATGCCACCCAGAAAAACCCGGCCGCCAAGCGCCGCATCTCGGGGGTATTGACATCCAGCGCGAAGTTGAACACGACCAGCACCAGGATGCTGAAGACCAGGGCCGCGCTGATCGCATCGCGCGTGCGCAGCTCGATGCGAAAATCCTTCTCCAACACGGCGCGGGCGGTTTGCAGCATGAAATTAGGCGCGCGCGGTACCGGTGAAGAGAACGTGCCAGTAGGCGTGGCGGAAGGCGGCCGCGTCGACGTCCGCGAGCGACCGGTCGAGGGTGAGCGATCCGCGCTCCAACACGATAGCGCGCGTCGCCACGTCGAAGGCGCGCTCGACATCGTGCGTGCTGAGGACCACCGCGCCGCCGTCGCGCACGAACTCGCGCAGGACCGTCACCAAGGTTTGGCTCGATGGCTCGTCGAGACCGGTGAAGGGCTCATCCATCAGCAGCAAGCGCGGGCGGTGCACCATGGCACGCGCAATCGCGAGTCGCTGCTTCATGCCGCGCGACAGCGTGCGCACCACCGATTGCGCGCGATCGGCGAGCTCGAAGCGCGCCAAGACATCGCCGGCGCGGCGCTCGGCGTCGCTGACTTGGTAAAGACGCGCGAAGAAGCGCAGATTCTCGGCGGCGGTGAGGTCGTCGTAGAGGCAGGTTTCGTGGAGCACCAATCCCGTGGTACGGCGCGCGTCGCTGCCGTTGTCCCCGCGACTCTGCCCGAACACGCGGACCTCGCCGTCGAAGTTGCGAATCAGCGACCCGGCGACGTGGAGGAGCGTGGTCTTGCCCGCGCCGTTGCGGCCGAAAATTGCCACGCACTCGCCCGGGTCGACCGACACGTCGACCGAGTTGAGCGCGGCAATGCGCCCGTATCGCTTGGTGATCCGCTCGCACTCGAGTGCGTGCGCGCTCAAGACGAGACGTGTCCTCGCGTGGCAGATTCGGGGGCAGGTGAGGCGTGCTCGCTGGAAGCGTCGGCCGCCGCGCCGTCGTCGGCGAGCGCGCGCATGCGCACCGCCAAGGCCCCCAAGCGCGCCGTCATCTCGTCGCGCGCCGCGCGGTAGGCGTCGGGCGAGACGGCGTCGGCGGCGCGCAGATCATCGAGGCGCGCGAGCCGTTTCACCAACAACTCGTAGTGGGCGCTCAACACGCCCGCGTTCGTCAGCGGATTGGGACTGCGCTGCGAAATACCCACCAGTGCCAGCAACACCAGCAGCAGGGGAACCATCGCGTACAGCGCGATGCGGTGTGCGTCGTTGGGGACGACGTGCACCTCTTGACTGGCCGCCAGGGCCTGGCTGGTTCCGCCGGCGAAGGCCAGGGTCACCACCGAATTCTTCGCGACGCCGTGAATCGAATACGCCGTCATCCCGTGCACCGGTTCGCTCGGCTGGAGCGTGTGCGACGAGCTCGTAATCTGCATTTCCGGGTCAACCAGAAACACGAACACGTGCTCGAGGTCGTACAGCGTCTTGGCATTCAGCGTGTATTGGCCGGCGTACGGCACCTTGTACGCCAGGCCGATGCGCGTGAGCCCGGGACGGATGGGATACTCCACGCGGTAAATGTTGGGTTCGTCGGTCGGCATCGGTGTGCGATCGACGGGTACCCCCAGCGACGTCACAAAGCACGTCGTCAGACTTTCCATGTCGGCGGGAATGAAGAGTTTGAAGTAACCCGTGTCACCGGTGGCGGTGCGTGGCGGCGAGCTTTCGTTGGAAATCTCGAAGAGCTGCTCGATGGCGAGATGGTTGCCCTGCCACGATGCCGCCAAGTGCGGCGAGCTGACTTTGATTCCATCCCACGACGACGTCGATTCGTACACCGTCACCGTGATGTCCTTGTCCGCTCCGTCGACCTGCACCGGCACGTTGTAGGGAACACCGTCGTAGTCGACGCGCAGCAAATAGATGGGGGCCTTGTCGTCCAGCCCGGATGCTTCGAAGCGGCCGCCTTTCGCCTCCAGCTCGCGCTCCTGCATCATTCCGCCAGCGGGATTGACCACCGCCACCTTGGCGTCCGGCACCGTGGCACCGGTGGTTCCGTTGACCACGTTTCCTCTTATCGTAAACGCGTGCGCGGGCGCGGCCAGCACCATGAACAACAGAACGAGTAAGAACGACATGACCAACGTCGCAGCGCGCAGCGGGAGGGCTCCCGCTTGCGGGACACCCGATGCGCGCACACGACCTCCGACTCTGTGGCGTTTGACCTCGCGAGCGATCATGTGATCTTCCGCCGCGCGCGCGCATCGCGTTCGATCATCTCTTCGATTTCCCGTCGCACGTGCGCTTCGTCGATGGCGCGCACCACCGCGGCCGCTTCTGCCATCAAGCCGTCGCGCAGGCGGCGGTGATCCTCCTCGGAGAGTTTTCCCATCTGAAATTCGTTGTCGAGGTCGCGAATGTTGTCGTAGACCACACCGCGGCGCGAATAGAGGTAGGCGAGTTTTTTCTGCTCGCCGCCGCCCAGCATGTCGTCCACGAAGTAGAGGTGTCGTTTCGGCGATACCAGCGGATATGCGACGAAGGCCAGCGCCGCCGCGGAGAGAAGTCCCACCCACAAAAGTTCCATGTCAGCCCTTCAGCTCGCGTTCAATGCGGTCGCGCAGCGCAGCGTCGACTACGGCTGGTTTCGCGGATGCCGTTGCGAGCCGCCGCTTACCCGCCCAGCGGGCGGCGAAATACCACGCGGCGAACAATCCCACGCCGAGCGCGAAACCCGGCATCACCCACGCAGCGAGATTCAATCCTTCCGCCGGAGGCGATGAAAGCACCTTGGTACCCGACTCGTCGACGAAGTGCGCCACGATGGCATCGTCGCTCTCGCCGGCTTGGATCTGCTTTTCGATCTCGTGGCGCATGGGAGTCGCGGACGGGCAGTTCTGGTGATTGCACACGCGCAGCACCATGTTGCACCCGCACTGGCAAACCAGACGATCGGAGATCTCGTTGAAGCGCTTGGCCTGCTCGGGATCGCGCAGCGTGGTCTTGGCCGACTGGGCAAAAGACGTGCTTATCAGCACGAGCTGAAAAACCACAAGCAAAAGGAGGGTGTGCGCAGGCTTTCCGACGCGATTTCCGCAGCGCGATACCAAATGTTGCGCGCGAGGACTATGAGCGGAAGGGAGACGTTGCGCTCCCAACCAAAGCGTAACGATGCTCATCGCGATGCCGCCGCGCGCT
>JAICFA010000027.1 GCA_025923935.1 Candidatus Krumholzibacteriia bacterium | reverse complement strand
TTGGGGACGAATAGGCTCCGCAAAAAAGCACATCGTTATTGGCATCGACTGCCACCCCAACTCCCAAGTCCTCGCCGGGTCCGCCGAAGCGATAGCTCCACTGGTGAATTCCCGACAGGTTGTACTTGGCGAGAAAGATATCGTAGCTCCCCGCACTCGCTAAGTTTCCGCCTCCCAGGTTGGTCGTCCCCGAAAAATAGCCCGTCACGACCACATGTCCGGCGGGATCGAATGCGGTTTGCCACGCTTGGTCCTCTCCCGTGCCGCCTCGGCGCTGGCTCCATTGGAGACCACCGCCGCTCCCGTACTTCACCAAGAAGATGTCGGATGAACCCGCGCTCACCAGGGTGGTTCCGCTGAACCCCACCGTGTTGAGAAAATAGCCGGTCGCGTAGACACTCCCCGATGCGTCTACGGCGACGCTTTTGCCTTCTTCATATGCCACGCTGCCGGCGGTCACATTCCACTGCCACACGCCGGCGGAGTTGTACTTTACCAAGTAGATGTCGGCGCTTCCCGCGCTGACGACGTTGGGGCCCCCCAGGGTGGCGACGCTCTGAAACGATCCCGTCACGAACACGTTCCCGGATCCGTCCACTGCTATGTCGGAAACGTCATCGAAAGACGAGCTTCCGTAGATCTGGCTCCACACGTGCGCGCCGTTGGGGTCGAACTTGGCCACAAAATAATCCTGGCCCCCGGTGCTGATACGAGGGCCACCGCCGAAATCCGTGTTTCCATCCACGATACCCGTAAGGTAGACGTTGCCCGTCGCGTCGACCGCCACCGCCACTCCGGCATCGACACTCGACTCACCAAAGCGCTTCGCCCATTTCAACTCGCCCGCCTTGTCGAACCGCGCCACCAAAATATCTTGGTTGATCCCGCCACTGGAGGTGAGATCACCGCCACCTAAGTTCACGGTCCCAATGAAAAAACCGGTGACGACAACGTCTCCGTTGCTCGGCACCACGGCCACCGAGCGAACGTTGTCGACGCTGGTGTCGCCGAATCGCTTGCTCCAATAATGGTCCTGACCAGCAGCGAAGCCGGACGTCACCGTGGTCGCGTTTGAAAGGGCTGCGAGCACTGCGATACTACGTAGGAGCGTCAGCATGGTAGGCCTCCAGGTGATGATTGCTCTGCCCTGGAGTCGAAGGCCCCAGGGGGTTTCTCCCTGGCCGAGGCTAGGCGGGATACGGAAATGCCCAGCGGAAGCAGGTTCAATGCAGAGCCGCAGGCGCGGCGGGCGGCGGTACGCACCACAAGCTATATCGCGTTTACCCGGCGGTTACAATGCGCGTTCTTGTAACTCGTTGTGCTAGGAGCTATTAAATTGCTCTACGCCGTAACGGCGGTACTGCGAAGACGGCGCGACGCTCATTCTTCCCCATACTTGCCGATGTGAACGTGCAGGGCTGCCATCACCGCCTCGCGCTGTGCCACGGGCATGGCGGCCAGGCGGCGCGTGAGCTCGTAGTGAAGTTGGGTGTGCTCGGAGGACGCGAGACTGTCGCCGATCATGTCCTTCGGAATGTGTCGCGCTGCGATTTCATCCGCGACCAAGTCCTCGACCTCCGGAACAAATGCGACTGCCGTCGCGATCGCCTCAACCGAGCTTTGCGAATCGATCCAGGCATTCACGTCGCACCAGGCGTCCAGTTTCGCGATGGCTACGTCCCGAACCTCAGGCGGAAGCGATTGGACTCGTCCGCATATCCATTCGAGCGCCGCAGAGAGAGTATCGGGTGTGACATCATCGGCAAGATTGTACGGGTCGACGGTCCTCCAGTCCTCCCCGAGCACGGCGTCGCAGAGCGAATCGGCGCCGGCCACGACATCCGCCGCCGCGACCAGCAGCACGATGCCGTTCGCCGCTTTCAAGTCAGCCAGCGCGGGGCTATCCGCACAGCCGCGCACCGGCAGGCGCGCTTGCTGCTCATTTGTTTTTGAACACGCCCAGGCAGCAGCGCACGCGCACGTCAGGGTGACGACGATGACGTTGCGCCTTAGAAGCACCGGCAATCAGTTTCGCGGCGTTTCACGGCGAAGGCTTATTCCTTGGTGGTGAAGCTCCAGATGGGCCCCGCCGTGGTGCCGTTCGCATCGTGCGTGATGATCTGCCAATAGAAGGTCGTGTTCTTTTGCAGATCCGGCAGATTCAACGATTTGCTGGTCGTGGTGGTTCGGAACCCCGGAGTGGGACTGGTTCCGAAGTAGACATCGTAGGTCGGCGTCAGTCCCGGACACTGACTGTCGCCGCACTGCCAAGCGAGGTTGGTCTTCTCGCTGACGCCGGTACGCCCGTTCGCCGGCGTCGGCGTGCACACAACCGTGGGAGTCGCCACGCACGGCTCGGTGGTGAAGCTCCAGACGGGTCCGCCGGTGGCGCCATTCGCGTCCTTCGCGACGATCTGCCAGTAGTACGTCGTCGAGTACGACAGCGCCCCGGGGTCCCACGTCTTCGCGGTACCGTTGTTGTGATTGAACGGGGGCGGCGACGTGGTGCCGAAATTGACATCGTAGGTGGCGGTGAGTCCGTTGCATCGGCTGTCGCCGCCGGTCCACGACAGAACCTGCTCGATGGTGACGTTGCTCGACGCGTTGCTGGGCGCGACGATGGCGGGTGCGGTGGGTGCGTCGTTGCAAACCACGGACGCGGTGGCGAAGCTCCACGTCTCGCTCGACGTCGATCCGTTGTCATCGGTCGCAACGATGCGCCAGTAATAGTCGGTGTCGGGCGAGAGTGTTCCCGGGTCGAAGGTCTTCGACGTTACGTTGCTCTGAATGAGCGGCGGTGGCGTCGTGTTACCGAAGTACACGTCGTAGGTCGCGGTGAGTCCGCTGCACTGACTGTCGCCGCCGGTCCAAGTGAGGTCGTCGTCCACGGGAACACCGAAGGATCCGTTGGACGGCGAGGTCAACGTGACGGCCGCCGGCGGATCCGTGCACGCGACCGCGGCCGTGGTAAAGCTACGCTCTTCGCTGCTCGACGAACCGTTCGCATCGGTTGCCACGACGCGCCAGTAGTACGTGGTCGAGCTGCCGAGCGTCCCCGGCTCGTACGTCTTCGCCGCCACATCGTCTCCGACCAGCGGCGGCGCCGGCGTCGTGCCGAAGTACACATCGTACGTCGCGGTGAGCCCGCTACACTGACTGTCGCCACCGCTCCAGGAAAGATCCTGCGCCGTGGGCACGTCGGTCGCACCATCGGCGGGTGACTCCAATACCACCGCGGTGGGTCCGTCCGTGCACGGCACAGCGGCGGTCGTGAACGATTGTTCGAAGCTCGAGATGGAACCGTTGGCATCGGTGGCAACCACGCGCCAGTAGTACGTGGTGGCGAATTGCAGGTCTCCGGGATCCCAGGTCTTGACGCTGGCGTCGTCGAGTGCCAACGACGGCGACGGCGACGTTCCGAAGAACACGTCGTACGTGGCCGTGAGACCCGGACACTGGCTGTCGCCGCCGCTCCACGCGAGATCTTGAGCGATGGGCACGTCGGTGGCGCCGTCGGTGGGTGCGGTCAACGTCACCGCACCCGGTCCGGCGGTGCAGGGTGCGGCTTCGGTCGTGAACGAGCGCGTGCTGCTGGAGCTTTCTCCGTTCGCATCCTTGGCAACGATGCGCCAGTAATAGGTGGTCTCGGGGACCAGCGTAGGAGTGCTCCAGCTCTTCGTCGACCCGTTGTTGTGATCGAGCGGCGGGGTCGCACTGGTTCCGAAATAGACGTCATACGTAGCGGTCAACGCCGGACACTGGCTGTCTCCCCCGTTCCACGACAAGTCCACGGTGAGCGGTTGGTCGGTGGCCCCGTTCGCGGGCGACACGAGTGCGACCGCGGTCGGCCCCGCGGTGCACGGTGCCGCCACGGTGGTGAACGACTGGATCGTGCTCGAGGTCGATCCGTTGCCGTCGGTGGCGATGACGCGCCAGAAATACGTGGTCGAATATTGCAGCGTCCCCGGGTCGTACGTCTTCACCGCGAGGTCGTTGGCGACGACCGGCGGCGGGTTGGTGGTTCCCAAATAGACGTCGTGGGTCGCGGTGAGTCCCGGGCACTGGCTGTCGCCGCCGCTCCACGAGAGATCCTGCGCGATGGGCACGTTGGTGGCACCGGCGACGGGAGCGGTCAAGCTCACCGCGCCGGGGGCGGCGGTGCAGGGTGCGGCTTGCGTCGTAAACGAGCGTGTGCCGCTCGTGGTCTCGCCGTTGGCGTCCTTCGCGACGATGCGCCAGTAATACGTGGTCTCCGGAACCAGCGTCGGAGTCGTCCACGTCTTGGTCGATCCGTTGTTGTGATTGAGCGGCGGTGTCGCATTGGTGCCGAAATACACGTCGTAGGTCGCGGTGAGGCCGGGGCACTGGCTGTCTCCGGCGCTCCACACCAAATTCACCGTCGTCGGCTGTCCGGTCGCACCGTTGGCGGGCGACGTCAATGCGACCTGCGTGGGCCCCGCCGTGCACGGTGCCGCCACCGTCGTGAACGATTGCTCGAAGCTCGTCATGGAGCCGTTGGCGTCGGTGGCGTCGACGCGCCAGTAGTACGTCGTCGAGTACTGCAGATTGCCGGGATCGTACGTCTTCACGGCGAGGTTGTTGCCGGCCAACGGCGGCGGTGATGCCGTGCCGAAGTAGACGTCGTAGGTCGCGGTGAGCCCGTTGCACTGGCTGTCGCCGCCGCTCCACGACAAGTCTTGCGCGAGCGGGACATCGGTGGCACCGCTGGTCGGAGCCGTTAACGTGACCGCGGTCGGGCCGGCGGTGCATGGTGCCGCCTGGGTGGTGAAAACGCGCTCCGAGCTCGAGGTCTCACCGTTGCCGTCGGTGGCAACGATGCGCCAGTAGTACGTGGTCGAATACTCCAGCGTGCCTGGATCCCAGGTCTTGGCGGTGCCGTTGTTGTGATCGAAGGGCGGCGGCGAGGTGGTCCCGAAATACACGTCGTAGGTGGCGGTGAGCGCCGGGCATTGGCTGTTCCCCCCGCCCCACGATAGATCCTGCGTGATCGCGACGTTGTTGGCACCATTGGCCGGCGCGGTGAGGGTTACCGCCGTCGGCGCCGATGTGCAGGGTGCTGCTTGCGTGTCGAAGCTCCACACCAATCCGCTGGTTTCGCCGTTGGGATCTTTCGCAACGACCTTCCAGTAGTACGTGGTCGCGTACTGCAGCGTGGCGGGGCTCCAGATCTTCGCCGTGCCGTTGGTGTGGCTGAACGGGGGCGGGTTGCTGGTGCCGAAATACACGTCGTAGGTGGCGGTGAGTCCGTTGCACTGGCTCTCGCCCTCACTCCACGAAAGGTTGGGTGTCACCCCTACGGTCGCGCCGTTGCCGGGATTGGGTGCGGCGGGTGCCGTCGGTGCGGTGGTACACGGCGCACTCGCGGTCGTGAAGCTCCACTCGTCTCCCGACGTGCTGCCGTTGGCGTCGACCGCGACGATGCGCCAGTAGTATGTAGTGGCGTACTCGAGCGGACCCGGGTCCCACGACTTCGACGTCCCGTTGTCGTGATCCAAGGGCGGGGGCGAGGAGGTGCCGAAGAAGACCTGGTACGTAGCACCCAGTCCGCATTGGCTGTTGCCTTCGCTCCACATGAGGTTCGCGTTGATCGCCACACCGGTGGCGCCCACACCCGGACTGGGGTTCCACGGCTCGCTGGGCGGGTCGACGCACGACGAGGGCACCTTGTCGGCGTTGACCGAGATGGTCCAGGAGCCTCCATTCGACTCGATCTCGATGGTGGCGATGTTGTTGCCCAGAATCAAGGCGGAGCGGTCGATGCGGGCGACGTGGGTGTTGGTCTGGCCTTCGCCCGCCGTGCCGGTCGCGGGGGTCACGGTCAGCCACGCCTGGTTGTCGGTGATCTCGTAGTCGAGGGTGCTGACCCCGTTGGTGAGGCCGGTGTCTTCGCCCCCGTTGGTCACGGTGAAGGAGACCTCGGTGGCCTGGCTGCCGAAGTCGATGGCGTCGGTCGACACGAAGAGGTCGGCGTCGCGCTTAGCACAGGCGACCACCATGAGCGCGCAGACGGTTATCGCTGCAGCGAAGGAGGAGTAAATGCGGCGAGCCCGAAACATCCGGCAGTCCTAAAACCTGGCGCGTTGAAGAAACCGGGGCAGCGACGAAGCTAATTCTAACACGGGCAACGCGTCGAGAAAAGGGGTTGAAGTACTCCTAGAAGGTCAAAGGGCGTAATACTCGCGCACCTTCGCGACCACATCCGTAATCGCGACCACGTCGGTGCGGTCTTCGAGGCGGTAGTAGAGCTCGCAGCGCCCGTCCTTGAGGTTGCGCTCCCCGAGCGTCACCCGTACCGGCACGCCGATGAGCTCCGCGTCCTTGAACTTCGGACCCGGGCGCAGATCGCGGTCGTCCAGCAAGACGTCGAAGCCCGCGACACCGAGGTCGGTGTAAATCGACTCCATGGTCGACACCGTCCCCGCGTCAGAAAGATTGAGCGGCGTCACGATGACGTGGAACGGACTGAGTGCTTTGGGCCAGCGAATTCCCTTCTCGTCGTAGTGCTGCTCGATGGTGGCCGCCACCGCGCGCGACACGCCGAATCCATAGCAGCCCATGATGAACGCCTTCTCTTGCCCATCCTTGTCGAGAAAGGTGGCACCCATCGCCTTGCTGTACTTCACGTCGAGCTTGAAGATGTGGCCGATTTCGACCCCGCGCGAAAGCTTGAGTCGGCCCGTGTCGCAATTGGTGCAGCGGTCGCCTTCCACCACCATGGAGATGCGGGCCACCTGTGCGGCGGTGAAGTCGCGCCCCATCTTGACGCCGCGCGTGTGCGCGTCGGCCTGGTTGGCGCCGACAATCATGCCGTCGTAGTCATTCAAGAGCTCGTCGGCGACGATGTGCACGCCGTCGAGCCCCACCGGGCCGGCGAAGCCGACCGGCGCCTGGGTGAGCGCGGTCACTTCTTCCGGCGTCATCGGGCGCGCGTCCGGGTCGCCGATGGCCTTGGCGAACTTGATCTCGTTCAGCTCACGGTCGCCCGGTACCAGTGCCGCGATATTCTTTTCACCGCTCTTGTAGAGGAGGGTTTTCACCAGGCGCTGCGGCGACACCTTGAAAAATCCGCTGACTTCTTCGACAGTGTGCTGGCCCGGTGTGGCCACCGTCTCCATCTTGCCGGAAGATTCTTTCTCTAGCGTGCTCGCGCCCAGACTGACCGCGCGCTCGTCGTTGGCGGCGTAGCCGCAACTGGGACAGCGGAAGATGACACTCTCGCCCGCGTTCGCGAGGACGATGAACTCGTGGTTGATGTCGCCGCCGATGGCACCCGACTCCGCCTCGACCTGCACCGCTTCGAGGCCGAATCGCTCCAGGATGCGGTGGTAGGCACCCGCCATGGAGTCGTAGGTTTCTTGCAGCGACTCCTGCGACGCGTGGAAGCTGTAGGCGTCCTTCATCATGAACTCGCGCGCGCGCATGACTCCGAAGCGCGGGCGAAACTCGTCGCGAAACTTGACCAGAATTTGATAGAGCGTCTGCGGCAGCTGACGGTAGCTCTTGAGCTCGGCGCGCGCGATGTCGGTGACCACTTCTTCGTGCGTCGGTCCCAACGCGAACAAACGCCCGCGGCGGTCTTTGAGCTGGAACAACAGCTCGCCGAAGTTTTTGAGGCGTCCCGTCTCCTCGTACAGCTCACCCGGGTGCAGCACCGGCATCTGCACCTCTTGCGACCCGATGCGGTTCATTTCTTCGCGCACGATGGTCTCGATCTTGTGCAGGACGCGATACCCCAGCGGCAAGAACGAGTACACCCCCGACGTCAGCGAGCGAATCATGCCCGCGCGCAGCATGAGCTGGTGGCTCGGAATCTCCGCGTCCTTCGGGACCTCTTTATAGGTAGGCAGGTAGCTCTTCGACCAGCGCATCGTCACGACCTTCGGGTTTGTGAAAAGGAAAAATGGCTAGTAGTTGTAGCCGATGAACAGCTCGAAGCCGGTATCGCTCGCTATCCTATCGAAATCGGTCTTCCAAGTAAAGTTGACACGCAGCACGGGCGCGTACCCGAGATTGAGCTCGATGCCGGTGCCCAACGTCCCCATCCAATCGGTATCGAGGATCTCGAACTCGTTACGATCGGTCTTGCCGGCGTCGAAAAACAGGGCGCCGCGGAACATGGGAAACTCGATGGGGCCGAACGGCAGCACGATGCGCAGGCCGTCGAGCAAGGGAAAGCGCAGCTCGGTGTTGATGAGGTGAACGGTTTTGCCGAAGAATTCGTTATAGGGATAACCGCGCAGCGTCCACGGTCCGCCCAAGTAGAACACTTGCTCGTCGCCGCCCCACGCATTGCGCGTGATGTAGCGCACAGCAAAGGCGACACGGGTCGACACCTTGAAATACTTGCGCACGTCGAGCTGGACCAGGCTGTTGTCGAACCCCCGGTCCTGAAAATCCACCGTCTGCCCGGCCGTCACGTAATAGCGCCAGCCGGTCAGGGGGCCGCCGATGGTCCACAACGACGTGTCGCGCACGTAGCTCCCAAACAGCGAGCCCGTGAAGCTTTGTTTTTCCGACCCCGCGAGGAATGCTTCTAAATCGGAGATGCGGATTTGGCGCAGCACCACCGACGCTTCCACCCGTTCGAACTTGTTCAACGGATAGCTCACGCCCAACGCACCGCCCACGCGCTTCTCGCGCTGCGTGGTCAATAGCCGCATGTCGGAGAACGTATTCAGGTGGAATGCGCTCAGCGAGTAGTGCACCCGGTGCGACAGATTCAGATATGCGACGGCGGCGTTGAAGTCGTCCCAGAAGTCGCTGAATTCCTCCGTGGTGGTGCCGAACACGAACGACAGCTGATGATTGCCCAAGATGTCGGTCATGATGAGCTGTCCGCCGTTGCCCACATCGCCGGCTTCGGGGTCGATAGCGACACCCGCGCCGATGAAGTCGATGGAAAAGCGCGTCTCGTACGGCTTGGTGACGAACGACGAGTCGGCCACGTCGGCCCGCGTCCAGGGAACCACCAGATCGTCGGCCGGACGCGCGCTCGCCGGTACCGCGCGCGTCTCCTTCACGGGAAAGTCGTACAGCTGAAACTCGCCGCGCTCGTACACCGCGGCCACGAAGCTGTTGCCGTCGGGGTAGAACGACGGCACCGTGACCCCCGTCAACACATGGGTTTGCTGTGACACCGAGTCGTCGCTGCGCAAATAGACGTTGGAAGCACCGTCGCGGTCCGACACGAACAGGAACGAGCGTCCGTCGGGCGACCATTCGGGGTTGTTATCGGCAAACGACCCCCCTTCGAAGGCTTCGATCTCGCGCGTCTCGAGGTCCATCTTATAGATGTGAGTGCGGTCCTTGTCCTGCCCCGCGCCGCGGTCGCTGACGAACAGCACCACGTCGTCGTAGGGGTGGTAGTCGGGGTCTTCCTCGCTGAAGCCGTCTTCGGTCAGGCGTTCCAATCGTCCCGTCTCCAGATGCACCAAGTACAGGTCCATGACACCGCGCGTGTCGATGGCGCTGAACACCAGCTTGCGACCGTCGCCCGACAACGTCGGCGACGCCAGCATCGAGAGCCCGTCGAACTCGAAGCGCGCGATTTCTTTCTTCTGGTGCACGCTCCAAAAGTAGATGCGGTCGCGCGCACTGCTCTTCGACACGAACACCAGCGTGTCGCCGCGCACTTCGAGCTTGCTGCGAAACCCCGGCAGCGACTCCAAGTCGCGCGACGTCCCTCCGGAGACGATGACATCTTCCGACCACGGCCGGTCGGCCACACCAACCGACGCGGCCCCGCCGGGGGTCACCGGATTCACGCGCTGGCTCCCGCTGCCGCGCGTCACCACCACCGCACCATCGCGGCCCGTGAGCGAATACACTACCTTTTCGCCGCGTTCCGCCGAGGCCGTCGGACGGCTGTGGAAGGAGAATCGCGGTGTCAGCTGCAGCCCTTGGTCGGATGCGAATTGCCGCGTAAGCAGGGCCGGATAGTACTTTCGCTTCGCGTACTTGATGAAGGCGTCGCTGAGCTCGTACAGATTCATGTCGATGGTGTTGGCCAGCACCTGGGTGAAGTCGGGCGCGGTCCACCACGCCTCCAGGATGCGAATGGGGGCGTCGCGTCCAAAATTGGTGGCGATGTAGTTCAGGACCGCTTCGCCCTGCTTGTACATCATGAACGAGCCCTCGATGCGCCAGATCTCGTCCAGACCATAGAGGCGGTCGTTCATGAGCGCGTCGCGCACGAACATCTCGCCTTGCGAGTTTTGCGGCGAGTTCGCGTAGAACTCCGCCATGCCTTCTATGAACCACAGCGGCGGCTGCGAATAGGAGTACTTCCCCATCGCGTGCATGTGGGTTTGCAGTTTCTCCAGCATGAAGGCGTGCACCATCTCGTGGCGCACCACGTGGCGCAGCGCCGCATACGATCCGTTGAACGGCACGGCGATGCGCCCCTTCATCAGATCGGTGAAACCACCGGTGTACTCGGAGATGAGCGAGGGCAGAATATTAGTCTGCTGGAAATCGTAATGCGTGGCGTAGAAGACAAACGGCAGGCGCCGCCTGAAATCCACGCGAAACGTCTCGGTGAATTCGAGGAAGGTCTCCTCCACCAGCGGAGCGAGATACAGAATGAGGGTGGAATCGGGCGCGTAGTGATAGATGTCGACGTGCGGCGTTTCCAGCACGCGCCAGTCCTTGCCCTGATACGTCACCTTGTTCTTGCCGAAGGGATACTGGGCATGCGCCGTGGCCGACAGGCACACCGCGATCAGCGCCACTCCCAAGGTGAACAGGCGTTTGTGCATGGAAGAAACTAGAGGTCGGCCCACCCGTGGAAATTGACCGACGCGGGGCCGTCCAGCGCCACGTTCACCGCACCCGTGGGAACCAGCTCGAAGGACGCCGTGAGCTCGTCGCCGCTGTGCTGGACGATGCGCACCGGGCTTTTGACCTTTCCCTGGTGCGCGAACACCACCGACGACGCCACCGACCCCGTCCCACACGCGAATGTTTCCGCCTCCACGCCTTTTTCGTAAGTACGCAAGTAGAGGCGACCATCGCCCCCCAGAGAAACAAAGTTGATGTTCGCACCCTCGGGCGCAAACGCGGGATCGTTGCGCAACGCACGGCCGAGCTCGAAGACCTCGAGTGAGGTCATGCGCGCGGCGTCTTTCACCGGCACCACCGCGTGGCGCGTGCCAACCGTCATGAAGTGAACTTCTCCCAGCGGCGCAGGGACGCGTGTGGCAAGGTGGTGCTGCATCTTGGCGGCATCCATCAGCCGCATCCACGCCCGCTCGCCGCGCACGCGCGCTTCGATCGGCCCCGAGCCGGTCATGAAGCTCAGCACCACCTCGCTGCCGTTTTTCGTGCCCAGGCCGAGATCGGCGGCAAAGCGCGCCGAGCAGCGGGCACCGTTGCCGCACATCACCTCTTCTTCGCCGTTGCCGTTGTAGAAGCGCATGAAAAAGTCGCGCCCGGCGGCCGCCGCGCCGCCTTCTATCACGATCAAACCGTCGCCGCCCACACCGCGCCGGCGGTCGCACAAGCGCGCAATTTGCTCGCGCGAGAGTGTTACCTTGCCGCCGCGATTGTCGACGAGGATGAAGTCGTTGGCCGCGCCGTCCATCTTCACGAATTCGATTCTCATGGTCCGCCCCGCTTCAAAATCAGCCGTGGCACGCTCACCGATCCGCCCGGCGACACCAGCAACGAGTCCACCAGCAAGAGTGAAGGCTCGCGACAACCCTCCGGCAGCTCGCAGGGGTAAGTCCCCGGAATGCTATCGGCGCGCAGGTCAAGAAACGCCCACAGGCGATACGTACCCGGTTTCACCTTCGAGAACGCGTACGCGCCCAGCGTGTCGGCGTGCGTAAGGTACTCGGCGCGCGTCGAGTCGCCGAGCCCGTATAGTCCCAGGCTGGTCCGCACCGTGTCGATGCCGGTCTCGTTCGCCACTTCGCCCGCCACCGAGCCCGGCTCGTTGGGGTCGATGATGTCGACGCGGACTCCTTCGCGTTTGGGCACGGCCGCCGTCAGCAAGAACGTATCCGGCAAGACCGTGTACGGCTCGTTGGCGGAATCGAAGGTGCCATTCCCATTCTGGTCCACGTACGCCATCATGACGAAGCGCGCATCGTTGGCCGGCAAGTAGCGCAGCCGGAACGATCCGTCGCGCTGTGTGACGACTTCGCGATCGGGGCGCGCCGCATCGGCACGAAAGGTGGTGTCGCGCGGAATGCGGAAGGCGCGCACGATGGATTTTCCGCTGGGTTCGCGCTTGAACAGCACTTGTCCGCTGATGCTGGCGGTGTCCAGCGTGGCCCCGGTGGCGAACGCGAACTCGCGCGTGCTCACGCCCGCGACACCGTGACGGTCGCGGTAGCCCGGTTTCAGCCGTACCACATACGTGGTATCGCGCTGCAGACCGCCGGCGGGCTCGATCACCAACGTTTGTCCCTCCCAGCGCACGCGGTCGATGGTAATCGGCGGCTGCACGCTCACCAATCGCTCCACGCGGGCGCGTTGCATGTGCTCGCCAAAGGTGATCGCGATCGGGCTCGACGGATCCACTCCCGTCGAATCCGCCGCCGGCGTGGTGCCCACCACCGCGGGCGGATCCTTGTCCTCCGGCCCACCCGAAGGCGGCTCACTCACCGCGCATGCGAGCGCGAAGGCCACCACCACCACGGAAAAGAGGATCCGCCTACGCACGCGGGTGCGCCTTCTTGTATACCTTGCGCAAGTGCTCGACCGAGACGTGCGTGTACACCTGTGTTGTCGACAAGCTCTCGTGGCCCAGCAGCTCCTGCACGGCGCGCAGGTCGGCGCCGTGATCGAGCATGTGGGTCGCGAAAGCGTGCCGCAACACGTGCGGGGAGGCCTTGGTCAACGACGCCACGCGCCGCAGGTGACGCGCCACCACGCGCTGCACCGTTCTGCGGCTGATGCGTGCTTCTCTTCCGGCTTGCATACGGCCCGCGAACGCCGGGGCCCGCATTTGCACCTTGAGCGACGCGTCCGCCGGGTTTACGAGCGCGAAGCGCTCTCCCCAATACGCCAACATACTCTCACGCGCCCGTCCGGCAAACGGCACCACGCGCTTCTTGCTTCCTTTTCCGTGCACGATCACGCGATCGCCCAACGGGAGAAAATCGCCGACATTCAATGCAACCAGCTCGCCCAGGCGAACTCCCGTGCCATATAGAAACTCGAGCAGCGCACGGTCGCGTGCACCCATTGCCGTGGTCACATCCGGAATCTCCATCATGTGCTGCAGGCGCTCTTCGCTGACGATGGTGGGAACCGAGCGGCGCGCGACGCGCTGGGCGAGGTGCAGCGTCGGATCGGTTTCGATGGCACCGCGCTGCTCGAGAAAGCGAAAGAACGAGCGCAGCGCGGAAACGCGTCGCATCATGGAGCGGCCGGAGAGCCCGCGCGTCACTTGGGCCGCCAAGTACGCACGCAGCATGGTGGCGTCGACCTTGGCCGCGGCTACGCGATCGTGACCGCGCTCCGCGAGGAACGACGCCAACGATGCCAAGTCGCTGGCGTAGGCCTCCACGGTACGCGGCGAGAGCGCGCGCTCGTGCGCGAGATGGGTACGAAATCGCTCGATAGCGGCGTCGAGGAGCATAGAGCAGCCGCCGGGGCGAACGGGCAGCCGTGGCCCGAATATAAGGCTTACTCCGAAAAGCGGTTAAGCGAAATTTGGGAGGCTTTGAGGCGCCGGGAAGAGCCAATCGTTTTCGGCCCGGTAGCTTTCCATGGCCGCGAGCGCGGCCGTGGAGACCTCATCGTGGCGCACCTTCCGCGATCGTCGCCCGCCGTTTCCTTGGGTCGGCATGAGACCGAAGTTGGCGTTCATCGGCTGGAAATTCTTGCGCGGCGTGTGGACGTAGTCCATGAGCGACCCGATCATGGTCGCGCGCGGGATGGGCGGCATCGGCCGGCCCTCCGCCGCTGCGGTGATCGACAATGCCACCACGATGGCACTCATGATCGACTCGACGTATCCCTCCACACCGGAGATTTGGCCGGCGTAGTGAAGCCCCGGCCGCGCGCGGTCCTGTAAGTACGGCGCGCACAGCGATGGAATGTCCAGGAAGATGTTGCGGTGGATGGTGCCGAAGCGCAGCACCGACACGTCGGAGCACCCCGGCAGCATGCGCAACAATTCCTTTTGGCACGCCCACGTCATGCGCGTTTGAAATCCGACCAAGCCCATCAGGCTCCCTTCGCGGCTTTCCTTGCGCAGCTGCAACACCGCGTACGGATCGCGTCCGGTGCGCGGGTCGGGGAGTCCTCTGGGCTTCATCGGCCCGAAGCGCAACGTGTCCTCGCCGCGCGCCACCAACACTTCGATTGGCAAACACGCTTCGAAGTACTTCTCTTCTTCGAAGGCGTGCGACTGCACGTACTCCGCCCCGCGCACGAACTCGACGAGCTTCTGATACTGCTCCTTGTCGAACGGAATATTGAGATAATCGGCGTCGCCTTTGCCGTAACGGCTCGCCCAGTATCCGACCGACGGATCCACGCTGTCGCCGTCGACGGAGGGCGCGATGGCGTCATAGAAGTACAGATGGTCGCGCGTGCAGTGCGCAACCAGCGCGGCGGAGAGTGCATCGCCAGTAAGCGGGCCGGTGGCGATGATGGCGGGCGTCGGCAGGTCGAGTGAGTCGATGCGAGTGCGCTCCACTCTAATGTTGGGGTGCGTTTCGATGCGGGCAGTGACACCGCCGGAAAACAGCTCGCGGTCGATGCCGAGCGCATGCCCCGCGGGTACCGCACTATCACGCGCCACACCCAGGAGACGGCAGCCGAGCACCTCCATCTCCGCCTTGAGCAGTCCGGATGCGGTGTCGAGCAGTGTCGATTTGAAGGAATTCGAGCAGACGATCTCGGCCAGGCGGTCGGTCTTGTGCGCGCCGGTGGGAGTTTCCGGCCGCATCTCGCACAGGCGCACGCGAAAGCCGCGGTCGGCGAGCTGCCACGCGGCCTCACACCCGGCCAGTCCACCGCCGACGATGGTCACCTCACGCATGCTTGAACCTATCGGAGGCCGCACGGGTCCTGTCACTCAGCAGCCCACTTCGCTTCGCTCGTAGGCGCCCGCTGAGTGCCACCCGTGCGTGCACCTCTAGTCGCTCGCCATTTCCTCTTTGCACTTGGGACAGCGGAGGAAATCGCCGCGCGTCTTCGACGACTTGTGGACCATGTAGGGGTTGCCGCAGTTGGAGCATTCTTCGGGCACCGGCTTGTCCCAGCTTGCCCAATCGCAGCCGGTCTGCGGTTGTCCTTCCACCGGCGCTTTGTAGTTGCTGCAGCCGTAGAACGTCTTCCCGCGCTGCGTGCGCTTCTCGACCACCTTGCCCCCGCAGCCTTCGCGCGGGCACTTCATGCCGATCGGAAACGCTTCCGTGTGCTTGCACTCCGGGTAGCGCGCGCACGCGACAAAGCGTCCGTAGCGTCCGCTTTTTGCAATCAGCTGCGAGCCGCACTTCGGGCATGAGCCTTCGACTTGCACGTTCGCCGTCGGGTCGACGATGGGCCGCGAGAACTTGCACTCGGGATACGCCGGGCACGCAAGAAATTGTCCGTTGCGTCCCCACTTCTTGACGAGATTGCGGCCGCACTTCTCGCACTTGACGTCGGTCTCTTCCTGCAGCTCGTTCTTGAGCCGCGTTTTCTTCTCGTCCAGGTGCTCGAGCGACTCCTTGAACGGCTGGTAGAAGTCCTTGACGACGTTCTGCCACGCGAACTCCCCGCCTTCGACCTTGTCCAGCTCCTGCTCCATCTGCGCGGTGAACGAGGTGTCGAAGACTTCCGGGAAGAAGCGCTCCAGCGTCTTCCAGACTTGGCGGCCGAGGGTCGTCGGGCGCAACCGGCCTTCTTCTTTTTCCACGTACTCGCGATCCTGGATGATCGACACGATGTTGGCGTACGTGCTGGGGCGCCCGATGCCTTTGTCTTCCAGGTCCTTGATGAGCGTCGCCTCGGTGTAGCGCGGCGGCGGCTCGGTGAAGTGCTGGATGCCTTCGATCGACTCGAGCTTGAGCGTGTCCTTTTCGTTGACCGGCGGCAGCTCGCCGCCCTCGTCGCCCAGGCTTTCTTCGTACACGGCGAGGAATCCCGCAAACGTCATGACACGGCCGTTGGCTTTGAGCGTGTACGGTCCCGCGCCCACCAAGACTTCGGTGGTGTCGTAGCGCGCGCTCTCCATCTGCGACGCGAGAAAGCGCCGCCAGATGAGGTCGTAGAGCGCGTGCTGGTCCTTGGTCATGACACCCTTCAAAGAATCGGGCGTGCGCGCGACATCGGAGGGACGAATGGCTTCGTGCGCGTCCTGGGCCTTCGCGCTGGTCTTGTAGACGCGGTCCTTCTCCGGCGTGTAGTCCGCGCCCCAGGTCTGGGCGATGTAGTCGCGCGCCGCCTCCTTGGCCTGTTCCGACACGCGCACCGAATCGGTACGCATGTACGTGATCAGACCAACGCGGTCGCCGTTGCCGACGTCCACACCTTCGTACAGCTGCTGTGCCAGCATCATGATTTTCTTCGCCGAGAAGCGCAGGCGGCGTGCGGCGTCGCGCTGCATCGTGCTGGTGATATAAGGAGGCTGCGGGTTGCGCTTGCGCTCTTTCTTCTCCACGGACGAGACGACGTACGTCGACTTGCGAAGATCGGCCAGCACCGCATCGGCATCCGCTTGATTCTTGAGGTCGATCTTCTCGCCGTTCTTCTCCACCAGCTTGACCGGCAGAGACCCGCCGCTCGGGGTGCCCAGCGAACCTTCCACCGTCCAATACTCGACCGCGACGAAGGCTTCGATCTCTTCCTCGCGCTCGCACACCAGGCGCAAACCGATGGTCTGCACGCGGCCCGCGCTCAAACCGTAGTAAAAGATTTGCCAGAGAATCGGGCTGATCTTGTAGCCCACCAGGCGGTCGAGAATGCGGCGCGCCTGCTGCGCGTCGACTTTCTTCATGTCGACCTCGGTAGGATCCTTGATCGCACCCTGGATGGCGCCCTTGGTGATCTCGTTGAAGATGATGCGTTTCACGTTGCGCTGCACGGGTGCGATGTACTCGCGAATGTGCCACGCGATGGCTTCGCCTTCGCGGTCCAAGTCGAGCGCCAGATACACCTCGTCGGCCGCCTTGGCGTCCTTCTTGATCTGGTCGAGGATCTTTTTCTTGCCCCGCGAGGGGACGTATTCGGGCGAAAACCCATTGTCGAGATCGACGCCGAGGCGGTTGGTAGGCAAATCCATCACGTGGCCCACGGACGCGACCACCTTGAAGCCCTTACCCAAGAACTTCTTGATAGTGTTCGCCTTGGCGGGCGATTCGACGATTACAAGTGCGTTGTTGGCCATAGTTCCCTAAAAAGCAAAATCGCAAGATGGTAAGTCTTGCGTCGAGGGAGGAGTCTGTCGGCCGCGATGTTTCGCTAGACCGGCGCGCCGTCGGTGTCGAACCGATCGAACGCTTCCTCGTCGACGTCTCCCATGTCCTTGTTGAAAATCACCGAGCACGCGATTCCCTTGACGTCTTCCACGTGCACCTTTTCCGCACCCACGGGAATTGCGCGCGCCAAAATCGTTTCGAACTGCCGGCCGTCGATGATGCCGAGGTTCTGGAGGCGAAACAAATAGTCGTACGCCTCGGTGCTCAAGCTCATCCGCTCGAATTCGCTCAGTACGCGATTCGGTCGCGTCGTCACCCGGCTCGCCTCCGGTCGCGAGGTTATCCAGAACATCGCGTGCTCGATCTCTTCGCTGGAGTATCCGCGGCGCGAGAGTTCTCTATCGAGCTCCACCGGCCGGCGGTCCGCACTTCGGCTCATCTCCGCGACGAGCAGCACCAGGTCCATTAGCCGTGTCCACATCGGGCTTCCTCCGTTCGGCCGTCACTCTGCAAGAGACGTGCACGGCGCGAAACGGGCCTCGAAACATATACCCGGCGGCGTCCGAGCGGCAACCGGGAATTTAGTGGAGCCGGCCGACTGGGCCTTACAGGACGCGCTAACTACTTATTCCGTGGCACTTTTTGTACTTCTTGCCGCTCCCGCAGGGGCACGGATCGTTGCGCCCGACCTTCTCTTCGCCGCGCACCACCGGTTGGGTCGGGGCTGACCCGCGGAGCACCCGGCTGGTCGCCTCCGTGGCACCCATGGGTGGCGCCGACGGACGATTCGGAGTCACTGCAGCCGGCGCGGGCTCGGCGGGCGTGCCGAGCGGGCTGGTCGCCCGCGCGGGCGCGGAGATGGCAGAAGCAGCCTCTTGGTGGACTGCCCGAGCCCGCGACAGGTCCGCCGCTGCTCTCGGCGGAGCCGCCGCCACCTTGGCGTGGAACATCGCATAGAGCGCGTCGCGATCGATGCGGTCGTTCAAGTCGGCAAACAACGTGAACGCCTCGCGCTTGTACTCGACCAGCGGATCTTTCTGCGCGTATGCTCGGTAATGGATCCCCTCCTTGAGCGAATCCAGCTCGTGCAGGTGGTCCATCCACTTCTCGTCGATCACTTGCAGCAGCACGAACTTCTCGAACTCGCGCACCAGCGCGGGATTATTTAGATCGCGCGCCAGCTGTTCTTCGCGCGAGCGTAGCGACTCACGCGCCGTCGCTTTGGCGTACTGCTCGATGTCCTCGACAGTCTCGACCCCTGCGGCCGGGAACGGAAACATGAACACGTTCTCCATCTGGCCGAAGAAGTCTGCGCGCTGCGACGCTTCCGGCACCTTGCCGGTATCCAACTTCGTCATGTTGGTGTCGATGTAGTCATCGACGATGGTCTCGATGATGGGCCGCAAGTCCTCCGCGTCCATCACCTCGTTGCGGCGCCCGTAGATGACTTCGCGCTGCCGGTTCATCACGTCGTCGTACTCGATGAGGCGCTTGCGGATTTCGAAGTTGTACGCTTCGACGCGCTTCTGCGAGCGCCCGATGCTCTTGGTGACCAGCGGGTGCGTGATTACCTCGCCTTCCTTCACACCCAGACGGTCCATGACACCGGCGATGCGCTCGGGGCGGAACAGACGCATGAGGTCGTCCTCGAG
>JAICFA010000026.1 GCA_025923935.1 Candidatus Krumholzibacteriia bacterium | reverse complement strand
TGTGGACCACCAACGGCGACCATTCGCGCTTCTTGCTGGCGGTGCGCAGCTCGGATGTTGTCGATTCCCCGCTCAAAGTCGTCACGCAGTGGCTCGCTACTGCAACGGAGCCTGTAAGGAGGTGACAATCCCATGGGCGAAAAAGACCGTTTGTTCCGATTGACGGAGTTCGCGTCATGCGCCGGTTGAGCCTCTAAGTTCAGCGCAGCGGGACTGCGCGAGGTGTTATCGAAGCTGCCGCTTCCCAGCGACCCCAATGTATTGGTGGGACACTCCGGAAGCGACGACGCCGGAGTCTATCGACTTTCGGACGATGCCGCGTTGGTCGTCACGGTGGACTTTTTCACGCCCATCGTCGACGACGCCTACGATTACGGCCGCGTCGCCGCCACCAACTCGCTCTCGGATGTGTACGCGATGGGCGGCCGGCCGCTCATTGCGTTGAACATCGCTGGATTTCCCGAGAACAAGATTCCGCCCGAGGTGTTGGGAGAGATCATTCGCGGCGGCAGCGACGTGGCACGCGACGCCGGTGTCTCGATCTTGGGCGGGCACACCGTCAACGATCCGGAAGTGAAATACGGGCTGGCGGTGGTGGGTGTGGTCCATCCGCTGCGCATCGTGCGCAACGCCGGTGCGCGCGTGGGCGACGTCTTGATCCTCACCAAGTCCATCGGAACGGGTGTGCTCGCGACCGCACTCAAGCAGCGTGCATTGACACCCGAGAAGAGCAAGTTGCTGGTCGAGTCGATGACGCAGCTCAACCGCTACGCGGCGGAAGCGATGCTGGCGCACGATCCGCACGCCTGCACGGACATTACCGGCTTCGGCTTGGCCGGCCACGCCAACGAAATGGCGGAGGGCAGTGGTGTCACCATCGTGCTGCGCAGCGCCAGTGTGCCGCTCTTGGACGGTGCGCGCACCGCGGTGGAGAAGGGATATCTCACCGGCGGCGGCAACGCGACGCGCCGCTATATGCAGGACAAGGTGCGCATCGCGCCCGCGGTGGACGAGACGACGGCCACACTCATGTTCGATCCGCAGACGTCGGGCGGATTGCTGATCGCCGTGGCGCGCGAGCAGGCGGGCGCTTTGCTGGCCGAGCTCGCCGCCAACCATCCGCGCGCCGCTATCGTGGGCGAATGTGTCGCGCGCCAAGAGACCGCCATCGTGATCGAATGAGCCGGCACGCGGCGCGCGTCCTCCTGGTCATGATCGTGCTGCAGGCGGTGCACGCCGCCGAAGAGTTCGCCCTCGAGTTTTGGAACGCATTTCCGCCCATGCGCGCCATCTATGGCTCCGACTCCGCTCTCGGGCGCGCGCTCTTCATCGTTTTCCATGTATGCCTGCTGGGGTTCGGCGCATGGTGCTATGCGCAGGTGCGGCGCTCGACCGCGCATGCCCGCACGGCGATGACGGTGTGGGTGTTGATTCAGTGCGGGACGGTGGTCGCGCATTTGATATGGATGGCACTCGACCCCGGTTTTCAACCGGGATTGATCACACTGCCGCTGTTTGTGGTGACGATCGCCGCGGGGATGGCGGCGCTGAAGCGGGGGAGAGCTTAAAACATCCCGGCGGTCAAACCGGGCGCGGGCGCCTGTGTGGGCGCTTGCACCACGGTGGTGCGATCCAATCCTTCATTGAGTGCCTCGTACATGCGCGAGAGATACGCGTCGCGCGTGGCGTTGAACTCCACCAGCTCGTTCGCGGTGATGGGGTCCTTGGCGGGCGCGTCGATCATTCGCGGATTCACCCAGCGCCCGTTCTTCTTCATGCGGTAGCACAAGTGCGGTCCGGTCGAGAGGCCGGTCGATCCCACGTAGCCGATGCACTGGCCCTGGCTCACGCGCGAGCCGGGGCGCACACCCTTGGCGAAGCCCGAGAGGTGCAGGTAGTACGTCTCGTACGTCTTGTTGTGATGGATGCGGACGTAGTTGCCGTTGCCGCTCTGATAATTGGCGGCCAGCACGAGGCCGTCGCCGGTGGCGTACACCGGAGTGCCGCGCGACGCGGCGTAGTCGACGCCGTAGTGTGGCTTGTACACGCGCTGCACGGGGTGAAAGCGGCGGCTCGAATAATTAGACGAGATGTGCGAGAACTTCATCGGCGCGCGGCGCATCGCCTTCTGCATCGACTTGCCGTCCAGCCCGTAGTAACCGGCCGCGCCCTTGAGCGGCTGGAAGCGAACCGCGTTGTATTCTTTGCCCAGGTTGACGATGCGCGCCGCCAGCACGGTGCCGAGCGCGGTGTAGCCGGTTTCGTAATTGCGGCGCTCGTACAACAGCGCGTACTGGTCACCCTGGCGCAGGTCCTTGGCCAAGTCGATCGTCCAACCGAATATCTCGTCGACCGAGCCCGCGAGGTCGGTCTCGACACCCTGCTCTTGCAGCGACGCGAAGATCGAGTCATAGATGGTGCCGTGCGTCACGTGGTAACTGATCTCGAAGGGAACCTGCTCGATGACCGCGCTGAATTGCTCCACGCCGCGGCGCACGCGCACGAAGTCGGCCGGGCTGGTGTAGAGGATCAGGCTGTCGATCTCGCCCGACGTGTTCACGTACAGGTCGAAAGTCTGGCCGGGGCGAACGCGGCGCCAGTCAAAGGTAGAACGCGTCTCGCGCGTCATCATGTCGGCCTCGAAGGCGGTGACGCCGAGGGTGCGCAGCTCGTCGTACACGGTGCTGTTCTTGTGGATTTCGCCGCGAATGGGCTCGGGCTTGGGTGGGGCGGCGACGAAGGCCGGCCCGTCAAAAGGCACTTCGGCGGGCTGGATATTGAGTCCTTCCTCGGTATAGAGGCAGCCGACGGGCTCATCCTCGACCAGAGGAATATCCATCCAGACCGGTGGGGCGATCTGCTCCTGGCCAGCCAAAGCCATTACGGCGAACATGCCGGCCACGAGCGGTGTGGTGCGTTTTTGCATCGAGCGTAAGCCCAGCGTTTGTATGTAATTACGAATGACGGAAGAGCCCCGGATGGGTTCTATCTTGCCCCTGCTCGACGCGAGCCGGCAAGCCCTTTTTCGGCCGTCGGTGGTCATAACTGCAACTTTTATTCCGCCCGCCGGTGTGTCGCGTGAGAGCGAGCCGGGGCCAGTCGCACCCGAGTGCTACCGATGGTCGGCGAAGGTGGGCGATTCGAACTCGGGTAAAAAAACCGAATCCGCCGGGCGGAACGCTTGCCCGGCGGATTCGTCAGGGGCGGCGAAAGACGGACTCACCGCCAACCGCATTGTGCATCCACGTACGTTACTTGAGCAAGACCAACTTGCGCGACACGGTCGATGCTCCCACGTCGAGACGCGCGAAATAGATGCCCGATGCCGCGAGCTGGCCGCGCTCATCGCGACCGTCCCAATACGCAACGTATGTTCCGGGGGCGCGTGATTCGCGCACCAAGGTGGCGACGCGTGCGCCGGTCACCGAGTAGACCGCGAGCGTGACCCGTGTCTGCTCGCCGTTGGCGGCACCGCCCACGACGAAGGGAATCCGCGTCGACGGGTTGAACGGGTTGGGATAGTTGGCGCCCAGCGCGGTTTGATAGGTCCGCGGCCCGTCGCTTCCGGTGAGGGTACCAATGGTGCGTTCCTGTGTGTTGCTCCACCCACTCTCTTGGTTCTCCGCGTCCTTCGCGCGCACGCGGTAACGCCAGATGCCGATCGACGGCGGCAGGTGGTCGTACTGGTTGCCGATCACACCGGTTGCGACGGTGACGCTTTCGCCGCACAGTGGCACCGGGAAAATGTTGTCGACGCGCATGCCGATGGTGCCGAGCACGGCGCCGTCGGTCACGTAGACGAATCGCAGGCGGATGCCTTGGCCAAAATACGCCGTCAGCGGGAACACCGCATCGATCCAACCGGGGCTCGATCCGGTAATACCGTGGCCGCGATTGAGCCCGTTGGGGTTGTTCGCGGTGGTGATGTTGCCTTGAATCGGCGTCCAGTTGGCGCCGCCGTTGGTGCTCACATCGACGTAGGCGTAGTCGTAGTCGTTTTCGATGTTGTAGTTCACCTTGAACTTCAGCGTGTCGGTGGCGGCTCTCACCACCAATTCTTCGGTCATCGTCATGGTGTTGAACAAATTGTGGGCATTGCCCGAGTAGTATCCGCCGCCGGTGAAGCCGGTGACGCTGTAGGTGAATCCGCCCAGCGACCATCCCGTCGCCGCTGGAGTGGCGGTGTCGGTGAAGATCGAGGGGTTGTGGCAGGCCTCAATCGTGTACGACGTGGCCGGATTCGGGTCTTCGGGGTCGGGCGGCTGCCACGAGACGCGCGTGATGGCGTTGCCGTACGGCGCCGACGTGGGGTCTTGCACCGGCGGATACGGCCCGATCACGCGGTACGGATTGTCGGCGAAGCGCAACAGCTTCATGTTCATCGGCAGGAGCAAGTTGAACGTCGGAACGATGAGCGACTCCGCCGGACCGAACCCGCCTTGGGCGGCACTGTTCACTTCCGGCGTGTACGCGAAGATCTTCGACTTGGTGATTTGCTCGCCGTATCCCCAGTCGTCGGATCCACCGTTGGTGAGATAGATGGCACCGCTGGCGGGATTGCCGGCGAGGTAGCCGTTTTCGATCACCAGCGTGTCGGCGAGCGCCGACATGACATCGTGGTCGGGTGTATTGGCGGGGATATAGCCCCACGCGTACAGCAACAGCTCGCCGTAGCTGTGATACGAGAACCAGGTGACGAAGTCGCGCGAGTTGACGAAATTGCGAATCACTTGCGTCTCCGGCTCGGAAAACGGACCGGAGCCGCGGTAGATGTCGCTGCCCGTGAAGGGCGATGAGCCGACGTCGTCGAAGCCCCATTGGTAGCCGTAGTTGCGATTCAGGTCGACGCCGAAAGTACCGTCCAGGTTGTCGCGGCGGTTCTTGCGCCACCATGACGACGGTACGCCCGCGTGGTTCATCTGCACGTACACGTGTCCGTCGGGGTTGAGCATCGGCACGATGAAGATCTCGCGATTGTTGATGAGGTTCGTCACCGTGGCGTTGGTCCCGTAGTTGTTCAGCAGATACTCGGCGAATAACAGCGGAATCTCCACACTCATGAGCTCGCGCGCGTGGTGGTTGCCCATGTAGAGCACTTCGGGCTCGTTTTCGTCGACGGTGACATTGTCGGAGATCTTGATCACCGTGATTTGCCGTCCCTGCAGGCTGGTGCCGAGGTTGGTGCGCTGCGCAATGGCGGGGTGCGCGCTGACCAGCGCGGTCAGCATGTTCTGGGTCTCGACGTAGGTGTGGTACTGACCCAGGTTGATATCGAGCACCGCGTGCGTCTGGCCCGGTTTCTCGACCTGAATGGAGATGGGGTAGGGTCGCGTGCGCAGATACTCCAGTGCCTCCCCCTCGGCCAGCACATCGACGCCATACTTCGTAAAGGCAAGGACTTCGATCCCGCGGGCCTCGAGATCGGCGATTTGAGCGGGTCCCTTGTACGGTATGGTGACGGTTTCGGCCTGGGCGAAGGCCGGGAAAACGGCCAGTGCTGCGGCGACGGCAAGCGAACGGACGTGCGCGATGGACATGCGAAGATTCCCTTCTCTTGTTGGACGACTTCGCCCATTATAATCAAAACGTGGGCGGGGTATGGAGAACCGACTGAAAAAGCAACTGGCCCTCATCAAGACGCGCGCGATGACCATCGCGCGGCGCGCCGCTGCCCCCGCCGACACACCCTCCACCGAGCCGGGCGCCGAGTCCGCGGACTCCGCCTCCTGTACCCCGGCCGGCAACCCCGTCATCGAGCATCTGATTCGCGTGGGCACGGTTGCGCGTGCCTCGACGCTCGCGGTGAAACACCGCGAGCATGGAGGGCCGTGGTGGTGGAAGCGGCGGCTGGGTCGCTCATCGATGGCCCTCGATCCGGTGGTACGCGAAACACGGCGGGCCACCTTCGAGTCGCAGTTTCAGGAAGTCCTGGGGGCACTCACCTTGGGCGAGATGCTCACCATCGAAAACGCCGTTCCGGGTGAGCACCGCATCGTCGAAGGCGCCGGCTATTACTTGGTGCGCAGGACTGGTCGCGACATCGACCCCATGGCGCCGCTGGAGGCGGGGCGTTTCGCGAGTTTCAGCGCGTGGCCGCAGCCGGTGAACCGCACCATGGTGGGTCGCTTCGTGCGCCGCGGCTATTCGGCGCCGGGATACGCGGAAGTGCCGAGCGATCTGGCGAGTGGGACACCGCGCCCCATCGACCCGCGCTCCGTGCTTTTCCTCGACATCGAAACCGCGGGGCTCGCGGCCAACACCTATGCCTTCCTGTGCGGCTTGATGTACTTCCAGCCCGATAGCGGCGCGTTCGTGGTCGAGCAAGCGTTCGCACGCGATTACGCGGAGGAGGAAGGGCTGCTCTTGCACGTGCGCGAGGCACTGGGCCGCTTCGACACCGTCGTGACGTACAACGGCTCGAGCTTCGACCTACCGTTCTTGCGCACGCGCATGGCCGTGCACCGCATCCCCGACATCGTGCCGATGGGCTCGGTCGACCTCTTGCATGCCACGCGCCGCGTGTTTCGCCCCGAGCTCCCCAACGTCCGCTTGGTCACTGTCGAAGCCCACCTGCGCGGTGTCGAGCGCGTCGACGACATCCCCAGCCGGTTTATCCCGCGCGCCTACCACGAATACGTGCGCACCCAAGACGCCCGCATCATTCGCAACATCGTTTATCACAACCGCATGGACATCTTCACCATGGCGGTCATTCTGAACCACCTGGCGGAGCCGTCGCTGGCCGTGGCTCTGCCGTCCCAAGGTTTGGAAGGAAATTCCCCGCGCCCGAGCGATTCGATCGCCGGCTAGAGCTTCAATTGCAGACGTCAGCGTTCCGCGTGGTAGGATACGGAAAATCCGAACCTGCGCTGAACCTCCGCTCCGTCGGGATGGGATGACGATGAACGTCGAAAAATTTCTGCGACACATTCAATCGGCCGACTGGTACGACGACCAGATCGTGCGCGTCGAGCGGTTGCCGCAGCGTGAGGCGCGCTTCGCCGCCCTCGAGCCTGGAATCGACGCGCGCGTTGCTTCCGCCATCGGCGGCGACGGCATCACGTCGCTGTACACGCACCAGGCCGAGGCCATCGCGAAGGCGCGGCGCGGCGACGACGTGGTCGTGGTCACGGGCACCGCGAGCGGAAAGACGCTGTGCTACAACGTGCCCGTATTGGAATCCATCCTGGCCGATCCGTCGGCCTGCGCGCTCTATTTATATCCCACCAAGGCGCTGGCGCAGGATCAGCTGCGCACGCTGGACCGTTATCTCAAGGCCAACCCCGCGCTGCCGCTGGTGTGCGGTACCTACGACGGCGATACGCCACCCAACGCGCGGCGTAAGCTCAAGAACGAAGCCAACGTGCTGCTCACCAACCCGGACATGCTGCACTCCGGCATTCTTCCCAATCACGGAACGTGGGCGCGTTTTCTCGCCAAACTCAAGTTCGTCGTGGTGGACGAAGTGCACACGTATCGCGGCACCTTCGGGTCGAATGTGGCACACGTGCTGGGCCGTTTGAATCGAATATGCGAGCATTACGGCGCGCGCCCGATCTTTATCTGCTGTTCGGCAACGATACGAAACCCCCGCGAGCTGTCCGAGCGACTGACGGGGCGCAACATGCACGTCGTCGACGACGACGGCTCGCCGCGCGGGCCGAAGGCCTTCGCCATCTGGAACGCGCCGTTTTTCGGCGACAACTCGGTCGAACGCAAGAGTGCCAACGTGGAAGCGGCGCGCCTGCTGGCCGAGCTGGTGGCGTTCGACCATCAGTCGATTGCGTTCGTGCGCGCGCGTGTGGTGAGCGAGATCGTGGCGAAGTACGCGCAGGAGTTCGTAACCAAGCTGTCGCCGTCGCGCGCCAAGCTCATCACCAGCTACCGCGGCGGCTATTTGCCGGAAGAGCGGCGCGGCATCGAGCGGGCGCTCTTCGGCGGCGAGCTCAAGGCGGTCGTCAGCACCAACGCGCTCGAGCTCGGCATCGACATCGGTTCCATGGAAGCCGCAGTTTTGGTTGGTTATCCCGGCTCGATCGCGTCGACGTGGCAGCAGGCGGGGCGCGCCGGCCGGGGATCCGATCCATCGCTGGTGGTACTGCTGCCGTACGATTCACCCATCGATCAGTACATGGCGCGCCATCCCGATTACTTCTTCGGGCGATCGCCCGAGAACGCGGTCATCGATCCGCTCAACGCGCACATCGTGCTCTCGCACGTGCGCGCGGCCGCGTTCGAGCTCCCCATCCGCAAGGAGGATTGGACGCAATTCGGCGACGCGTGCGGGCCGATCCTCAAGCTGTTGGAGGAAAACCGCCAGGTGCGGCAGCAGGGGGGGCGTTTCTATTGGAGCGGCCCCAATTATCCCAGCGCCGACGTGGGCCTGCGCAACATCGGCGACGACGTTTACACCATTATAGTAGGAACGTCGGCGGCGCTGGCGGCCGCCGGCCTGCAGGGATTGCCAGCCAACAGCCGCGTGATCGGCACCATCGACGAAGCCGGCGCGTTCCAGCAGCTCCACCCGCAGGCGGTGTACATTCACCATGGCGAAACGTATTTCGTGAACGAGCTGGATACCCATAAGAAGATTGCCTGGGTACAGAAAGAAGACACCGACTACTACACCCAATCGATCACCGAAACCAAGATCACGATCGAGCACGAGGAATTGCACAAGTCACTCTCGGCTCAAGGACCGAGCGCAGCGCGGTTCGAAAGCGACTTTGACGAGCGCATACCAACATCGATATTGCGATCCGGCGCGAGGAGTAGGAGCCGAGAACCCGATGCGCTCGGGCCGTCGTCGAACCACGATGCGCTCGGTCCTACTGCAGAAGTGTACTGGGGAGATCTCTCGGTGACGTCGGTGACCTACATGTTCAAGAAGATCAAGTTTGGGAGTCGGGATTCGTTGGGATTTGGAGCTCTCGATTTGCCGACGCAGATTTTGGACACGACCGGGATGTGGCTGCTTCCGCACTCGTCGGCGTATGCCGCGGCCAAGTCGTCCGGCCGCGTGCCGCGCGAGGGGCTGCTCGGCATTTGCAACGTCATTCGTGAAGTCATTCCGCTCTTCGCCATGTGCGACACCATGGACATCGGTGCGTCGGTGGATTCGTCGGCGGCGAATGCGCCGGGCATCTTCGTGCACGATCGCTTTCCCGGCGGGCTCGGCTTTGCGCTGAAAGCGTACGAGCTCGTCGACGAGATTCTGGCCGCGTGCCTGGAGCTGGTCGATCATTGCGAGTGCCGCGACGGCTGTCCGTCGTGCGTGGGTTCGCCCCTGCCGCCGTACTCACACCTCGACCCCGACGTCAACGCGCGCGGTCTCATTCCCGATAAAGAAGCGGCGAAGTCGATCCTGCACCACTTGCTGGGGCGCGAAGCGTTTCAACCGTCGCTGCGCAGCAGCGCGGGAAGCGCGGAAGTGGTCCAAGACGAGGAAGAACTGCGCAAGCTGGTCGATTCCACGCAGCTTCCTGTCACGTTGGAGAAGAAGCTCCGCCAGTGCGTCGACAAGCTCAAACGGCGGGGGCCCGCCTTTCCCCGCTAGCAGTTGATGACAGAAGAACACCGAGAAGTATCGGCGGCTGAAGTCCTGGATTGGACCCGCGAGGCGAGCCCCCTCATCCGCGTGCGCATCGCGCAGGATGCCGTTCCGGGCGGGCTATCGCTGGCGATGGCTCCCATGCTCGTGAAGTGGCAGGCGTCGTCGTCCGGCTTTGGCCCCGACGATCACTACATCATTCAGAATGTCAACGTGGTCAACAATCCGGTGGGCGGGATCGTGCTGCTCGCCACCCTCAAGGTGTTCACGGATTCCGTCGAATCGGTACAGTTCGTCTCGGTCACGTCGAAGGTGAAGAAGCGCGATACACCATTCGGCCACGCCATGCTGCGCTTCATCTTTCGGGAAGACCGTCGTCCTGTGATTCTCGACCGCGAAGGACGTCCGCTCGCAAACGATGCCTCCGTCAAAGACCTCGTACTGAGCTGGGAGGCGTGGCGACCGCCGGAAGAATCGTTCGATCCGGTCACCGGGCTCAACCCCAAGAACTATGCGCTGACACCGCGCTGCATGCTGGGATCGGTGCGATGCCTGACCGACTCGATTCTGGACCGGCCGTGGCACTGCTATCCGCTCAAGCTGCCGGACGTGCCGCACGCCCACGACGAGATGTTGTATGCGAGCTTCGCCTTGGCGGACGCGGTCGCGCGCCAGACCATCGCCCACGTGCTGGATCGCCGCTTCGAGCGCGGCAAGAATCTGCCCGCCGACTACGCCGACATCGAGGCGAGCGAGTGGGATGCGCTCCCCGGCTACTACCAGAGTGCCAAGATTCCCGAGCACCCCATACGCGAGGTTCTCGAGGGGAAGATTAGTTATCACGTGTTGGAACGGTCCTGCGTCACCATGGCGCTATTGTCGGTCGACTGGGCCAACCATCGCATTCACCGTCGCGCCGGGCTTCCCGAGCCGAAACGAATTGAAGTGGCGCCGGTATCGATGCCCACGTTTCTTTCCGATTTGGTGAGCGGCGAGCGCATGCCGACCCTGCTGCGGGTTCCGGCGGCACTGCACTGGGTGCTCGCGAACCAAGCCGTCATCGCGGACAAAGCGCCCGAGGCGCTGGACGAAGTCGGTCTCTTGGAGCACGGCAAGCTCGGCCGCGTGACGAAATACAACTACGACAACCGGCGTGAGACGCCCTACGGCCCCATCGGGGAGCACATGATTTACTGAGCCTTCGTATCGCTCCCAGGATTGAAATCATGAAATGGATTTTGGTCATCGTGCTGGTTGCCGCCGGCATCGTGCTGCTGCTAAGGCGGCGCCAGCGACGCGATAGCGCACCGCCGCCAGCCCCGGAGCACCGCACGGTCGACGTGACGGACGTCGCCGAATACGTCGAGATGGAGGCCACGACGTACCGCGTGCGCACGCTGCGCGATGTGCTGCCGGGTGGAATGTCGGCCGCGATGGCGCCCGTCTTCGTGGTGTGGAGCCGCTCGAGCTTTGCGCCCGGCGGATCGATTATCATTCGTAATCTCAATCACGGCGGCAACCCGCTCTCCGGCGTCACCGTGCTTCGAACCGCGGTGCTTCACCCCGAGAAGATCGTGCGCGCCGAGTACGTCAAGGTTCCGCTGTCGCGCCACCGCTCCCTCTCGCACGGCCAGCTGCGCTTCGTTTTCGAGCCGGGCGGTGCGGAGTTCGTCGATGAGGACGCGTCCGCGGTCGGGGAGCCCGATTCGCTCGACGACATCGTCTTGTCGTGGGAAGCGTGGCGGCCGCCGGGCACCCCCTACAGCATCGTCAAGGGAATGGATCCCACCGTCTATGAGCTAACGATGCGGGCCTACTCGGGCGTCCAGCGATTCTTGGAGGATGCCTTGCAGCGGCGCGATTGGGAGGTCTCTACGCTGGCACTGCCGGGCGGACGCGAGGGTGCCATCGAGCTGCTCAAGGTGGCGTTGGCGATGGGGGACGGAGCGGGACGCTACGCCATGTCGGAGATGCTGGAAAAAACCGGAGGCGCGTGGGTCACGGGAGGACCGCGCGAGAGCGACGGCGACGCGGCCGCGTCGTGGCAACTTGTCGAGGAGAAGTTGCAGGACACGAACTCGCTGGGCGACGCACGCATCAATCTGGCCGGCCGCACCGGCTACCAAACGATCGTGCGCTCGTGCGCGAGTATGGCGCTCTACCAGGTGGATGTGACCACCGCGCGTCTGATCGAACAGGGCCACGCGCACGACGGCGTGAGTTTGGTGAAAATCGCCGGCATCAACGAGATCCCGGAATGGATGACGGAGCTTTCGAAAGCCAACCCTGCGGGTTTGTTCTTGCGCGGCCCCAAGATGATCGCGTTCGTCCATAAGTATCCCAGTGCCATCCCCGGAGAGATTCCGAAGCAGCTCGATCGAGCGGGGTTGTTGGTGCGTGAGGGCGGAAAGCCGGTGAAGCGAGAATTCAAAATTAACGGCGAAACGCCTTGGGGACCCGCTAGTGGGCTGTTGACGCGATGACGCCGCGACGAATGCCATGACGCTCGTGATCGTGGGAATCCTGGTCGTATTTGTGGTGGCGGCGGTAGCGCTATGGACGCTGCTGCATCCCAGCGACTGGACGCTAAAGCGCGTGTGCGGGTTCTATCCGGGGACGTTGTTTCGTATCCCCACCAGCGAGCGTGTGGTGGCTTTGACCATCGATGATGCGCCGCATCCCGACGTCACCCCCGGTATTTTGGAGGAGCTGCGGGCGCACGGCGCTAAGGCGACCTTCTTCGTCATTGGATCCTATGGGGAAGCACACCCGCATTTGCTGGATTCGATCCGCGCCGAGGGCCACGAGCTGGCTAACCACTTATATACGGATCGCATGAGCGCAAGGCTCGCCGACGCTGAATTCATCAACGAGCTCAAGCGCACCGACGCCATCATCCAACCGCTCGAATGTCCCAAGTGGTGCCGGCCGGGAAGCGGAATCTTTACGTCGCGGATCGTGCGTTTGATGCAGGAGCACGGCTACACAGCGGTGGCGGGCACGGCGTGGCCGGTGGATCTCTACACCAATGTCCGCCTGACCGCGCTGCACTTCCTGAAGAACGTCCGTCCGGGTGCCATTTTGGTCCTTCACGATGGGGGACCGAAGCGGGCCAACAGCATACGCGTGCTGTCCCACCTCCTGCCTCGCCTCCGCGATATGGGCTACCGGATCGTGACCCTCAGCGAGCTTACCCGTATTAGCTAAGTCGAAACCCTTCAGTAGGTTGGATGGATTTTTCACTTTGTGAAAATAGTCCCTTGACGCTATAATAGGATATAAATATCCTGATATATAGAAAGAGAGAGAGGTTTGATCCCATGCTCACTCGCTCCGCCACTCACGCCGTTCGCGCCATGGTCGCCCTGGCCGGGCTCGAGCCCGGCGAGTACGCGCAAACCGCGCGCGTTGCCGACGCGGCGGGAGTGCCGCGCAATTACCTCTCGAAGATCCTATTCCAACTGGCGCGGCGCGGGTTGGTGGAGTCGCAACGGGGTTTGGGCGGTGGCTTCCGGCTGGCGCGCGACGCGTCGCAGATCTCGCTCTACGACGTGGTCGACTCGGTGGAAGACGTCGCGCGCTGGAACGAGTGCGCATTTGGCGAGAAGCAGTGCTCGGATACGCAACCGTGTGCACTCCACCACCGGTGGGGCCGCGTGCGGGACGCGTACTTCGGTCTGCTCAGAAACACATTTGTAGGAGAGCTCATCGGCAATGGTTCGAGCGTCGAGATTCGTGACGTCGGCGCGCTGAACGTGCAAAGGAGATCGCTGTGAAACGCGCAACCATACTATCGCTGTTGGTCGCGAGCGTCGTGTTGGGCGCTTGCCAATCCAACAAGAATAACTCGGCGTGGTCGGAGAAGTCGGAGGAAGGCTCGCAAGCCGCCACGGCGACTACCGCGACCACCGCACCCGCGGCGGCATCGGCGACGACGTCCGGCAAGGGCATCGGTCCGGTGGATCATGTCGACGTCGCCTCGCTCGACGAATCGAACCGTCCCAACGGGGCGCAGCTGTTTCAAGAAAAGTGCTCAGCGTGCCACAAGCTCGATGAGAAGTACATCGGTCCGGCGCTGGCGGGGATCACCGAGCGCCGGCAGCCGGAGTGGATCCTCAACATGATCCTCAATCCGGAGGTCATGATTCAGCAAGATCCCACCGCCAAAGCGCTGCTGGCGCAGTATATCGCGCCCATGGCGAACCAGCACCTGACGCGCGAGCAAGCCGAATGCATTCTGGTCTATTTCCGTGAACACGACGAAGAACTTGCCGACGACGACCACGAGGACGAGCACGAAGACGATGAACATGAAGCTTCGTCCACCGCTGGCCAAAGCGCCGGCGGTCACTAGTCGACAAAAAGGAGGAGTCATGAAACAGAGACGACGTGCAAAGTCGATCGGTGTCGCGGCGCTCGCGATTGCTCTCGCCGTGATCACCGGTTTGTACTGCGCACAGAAGCCCGCGACGACGGTGTTCGGGTCGGGCGCGGAGAAGGTTTACGTGGCACCGGGCACGTACGATGAGTTCTACGCGTTCATGTCCGGCGGTTTCAGCGGACAGGTGGGCGTGTACGGCTTGCCGTCGGGCCGGCTGCTCAAGGTGATTCCGGTGTTCTCGCAGAACCCGGAGAACGCTTACGGGTACAGCGAGGAAACCAAGGGGATGCTGATGACGTCGCACGGGTTCATTCCGTGGGATGACGCCCATCACCCCAAGATTTCGCAGACCAACGGCGTCGCTGATGGCCGCTGGCTGTTCATCAACGGCAACAACACGCCGCGCATCGCGCGTCTCGATTTGAGCACGTTCGAGGCCGACGAGATCATCGAGATCCCCAACGCCGGCGGCAACCACGCCTCACCGTTCATCACCATGAACACGGAGTACGCGGTGTCGTCGACGCGCTTCAGCGTGCCGATTCCGCAGGCCGACGTGGCGATCGAGGATTACGCCCAAAAGTTCAAGGGCACCATCTCGTTCGTGAAGGTGGCATCCGACGGGAAGATGAGCATCGCGTTTCAGATCCTGGTGCCGGGCTACAACTACGACCTCGCGCACGCCGGCAAGGGCCCGTCGCACGGCTGGGCCTTCTTCACTACCTACAACTCCGAACAGGCCAACACACTGCTGGAAGTCAACGCGTCGAAAAATGACAAGGACTTCATCGCGGCGGTCAATTGGAAGAAGGCGGAAGAGTATGTAGCGCAAGGAAAGGCCAAGGAATGGCCCACGAAGGTCTTCCACAATTATATGGATCACGCCACACAGACGGCCAAGTCGGAGATCATCTCGTCGGTCAAGGTGCTGGATCCCGCGGACTGCCCGGGCATGATCTACTACCTGCCCACACCGAAGTCGCCGCACGGTGTCGACATCGATCCGTCCGGCGAATACATCGTGGCGGGCGGCAAGCTCGCGGCGGTCATTCCGGTGCACTCGTTCTCGAAGTTGGCGAAGGCGATCGAAGACAAAGCATTCGAAGGCGAGAGCAACGGCATCCCGGTTTTGAAGTACGACGCCATCGTCGCGGGCGAAGTGCAGAATCCGGGCTTAGGCCCTCTGCACACCGAATTCGACGGGAACGGTTACGCGTATACGTCGGCGTTCATCTCGTCCGAGATCGTGAAATGGAAAATCGGCACGTGGGAAGTGGTGGACCGCATTCCGGTCTACTACTCCATCGGCCATCTCATGATCCCGGGCGGCGACACCATGAAGCCGTGGGGCAAGTATGTGATCGCACTCAACAAGGTGACCAAGGACCGCTATCTGCCGACGGGGCCGGAGCTCACGCAGTCGGCGCAGCTCATCGACATCACCGGCAACAAGATGGAGATGTGGTTGGACTTTCCGACCATCGGTGAGCCGCACTACGCACAAGCGATCCCGGCCGACATCGTGATGAAGAATTCGCAGAAATTCTTCGAGCTCTCGGCGAATCAGCATCCTTATGCCGTCAAGAGCGAGGCGGAGACCGGTGTGGATCGCAAGGGTAATGACGTCCACGTGAAGATGTCGACCATTCGCACCCACTTTGCGCCCGATAACATCGAAGGCGTGAAGGTGGGCGACACGGTGTACTTCCACATCACCAACCTCGAGCAAGACTGGGATGTTCCGCACGGCTTCGCGGTGCTGGGCGCCCAGAACTCCGAGCTGCTGGTCATGCCGGGTCAAACCCGCACCATCGTGTGGAAGCCCACGTCGGAAGGTGTGTTTCCGTTCTACTGCACCGACTTCTGCTCGGCGCTCCACCAGGAGATGTCGGGTTACGTCCGCGTATCGGGAAAGGGATCCAACGTTCAGTTGTCCTACAACTCGAAGCGTTGAGGTTGCCGCTAGGGCCCGGGGAGGAGTGTTCTCCCCGGGCCCGCGGGGGACTGTCTCTAGGAGAAAACGCCATGGCCAAGCAAGAACAACTTTCGAAAGCAACTACCATCGCGCTGCTCATATCGGCGATCGCGATTCTGGGCGTGTTCATCTTTCCGCTGTGGAAGATCAGCCTGCACGCACCGCAGTATCCGCAAGGACTTGGGCTCGAGATCTGGGTGGACCGCGTCGAGGGTGCGACACCGCACGACCTGCAGAACATCAACGGACTCAATCACTACATCGGCATGAAGACGATCCACCCCGAAGCGATTCCCGAGCTACGCTACATGAAGTTTTTTGCCGCCGGCTTGTCGCTGCTGGGCGTTGCCGCCGCGATGTCGCGCCGCCGCTGGGCGTTGTTGGCCTGGACTGCGCTTGCGGTCGTGTTGGCCGGTGTGGGCATGGTCGACTTCTACAAATGGGAATACAGCTACGGACACGATTTGAATCCCGACGCTGCGATCAAGATACCGGGCATGTCGTATCAACCGCCCATCATCGGAACCAAGCAGCTCCTCAACTTCACCACCACCGCGTATCCCGGCATTGGCGGACTGCTGGCCATGCTGGCGGTCGGTGCCGCCGTGATTCTGTCGCTGCGCACGATCGGCTTTCGTTTGTGGCCGCGTCGCGAGTGCAAAGTGTGCACACCCAAGCACGTGCGCGAGCACACCGTGGCCGCGGCATCGCTGCTCATGGTGGTGTTCGCAGCGATGCTCGCCGGTTGCTCGCGTGAGCCACAGGCGATTGCGTACGGAACCGACGCGTGTGAATTCTGCGCCATGACCATCAGCGACGACCGTTACGCCACGGCGTTTGTCACCGACAAGGGGCGCACGTACAAGTTCGATTCGGTGGAGTGCATGCTGCAATCGCGCATGGAGGGCGAAGAGCTGGCCGGCGCCACCGTGGATACGTGGTACGCAACCAGCTATCCGACACGCGGCGTACTCATGAAGGCGAACGCCGCCACCTATCTTGTCTCGGAACACTTGCCGAGCCCCATGGGGGCCGGTGTCACCGCGTTTGCGAACCGCCTCGACGCCGAACAGATGCAAAAGGAAAAGGGTGGGGACGTGATGGATTGGGCGCACGTCGAGCAATTCGTTCGCAAGTGGGCGAAGTCCTGACGAGGTGAAGACGCGATGGCCGCTCGCGCAACCCGAATTCCAATCATTCTACTAGTCGTCACAGCGCTCGCCGTGGACGCTCGCACCGCATCAGCGGCCATGGTGCGGGTCGGAAGCGGCGAGCGCATTTCCGCGGCGATAGCCGCGGCTTCAGCCGGCGACAGCATCGTGGTGCCGGCGGGTACCTATCACGAACACGGACTCATCGTCGACAAACCCATCTCATTGATCGGCCAGGGTAATCCGGTGATCGACGCGCAAGAGCGCGGAGAGATCATCACCATCACCGCCGCCGGCTGCACCATTTCCGGCTTCACGCTGCGAAATGTGGGTACCTCCTTCGTCGAGGATCGCGCCGCCATCCGCGTCAAGGGGGTCGAGGGGGCGGAGGTGAGTTACAACCGTATCGAGAAGGCCTTCTTCGGCATCTACGCCGAGCATTCCACCGGAGTGCGGATTCGTAACAACCTGCTTACCGGCACGGGCGGGCGCGAAGTCACTACCGGCAACGGCATTCACCTCTGGTACTGCAAGGACGCCGACATCGAAGACAACCAGATTCATGGCCACCGCGACGGGATCTATTTCGAGTTTGTCGAGCACAGCCGCATCGCGCGTAACATCAGCACGCACAACATTCGCTACGGTCTCCACTTCATGTTCTCGCACGAAGATATCTACGTCGACAACGTCTTTGCGGAAAACGGCGCCGGCGTGGCGGTGATGTACACGCAGCACGTCACCATGGTGGGGAACACCTTCGAGCACAACTGGGGGACCAGCTCGTACGGACTTTTGCTCAAGGACATTCGCGACAGCGAGATTCGGCACAATCGGTTCGTGCGCAACACCATCGGCGTGTACGCCGAGGGATCCAACCGCATCGTGGTGGAGGAGAATGAATTCGAGGGGAACGGGTACGCGGTCCGCATCATGGCGAACTCGATGGACAATGCCTTCCGCCGTAACAATTTCGTCGGCAACGGATTTGACGTCGTGACGAACAGCCGGCAAAGCTTCAACACCTTCGATTCCAATTACTGGAGCGAGTACGACGGCTACGATTTGAACGACGATGGTGTAGGCGACGTGCCGCATCACCCGGTACGGCTGTTCTCCCTGATGGTCGAGAAGGCACCTCCGTCCATTGTCTTGCTCAGCAGCCTGTTCGTGGTGTTGGTAGATACCGCGGAGCGCGTTATGCCGGTGTTCACCCCGGAGACACTAGTGGATCAAAAGCCGCTCATTGGAATGATTCCGCTGCAAAGCGCACCGCAAGGAGGCGCTCGATGATTCGCATCCAGCATCTGCACAAGTCGTTCGACAAGCTCGAGGTGCTCAAGGACGTATCGCTCGACATCGAGCGCGGTGCCATCACCGCCATTTTGGGGCCCAACGCGTCCGGCAAGTCGACGTTGATCAAGTGCATCCTCGGGATGGTCAATCCGGATGCGGGCAAGATTCTGGTCGACGACGAGCCCATCGTGGGGCGCTGGCACTATCGCTCCAAGATCGGATACATGCCGCAGATTGCGCGCTTTCCGGAAAACCTCACGGTGGACGAGCTGTTTGCGATGCTGCGCGACTTACGCCAGGGTGAGGATGACGTCGACATCGAGTTGTTCGCTCGCTACGAGCTGGGCACGATGGGACGCAAACGCTTGGGCCAGCTGTCCGGTGGTACGCGGCAAAAGATCCTGGCCGCGGTCGCATTTCTCTTCGCGCCCAAGATCCTGATCCTCGACGAGCCCACCGTGGGCCTCGATCCGCTGGCGACGACCGCGTTCAAGGACAAGCTACGCAAGGAGCGCGCCGCCGGACGCACCATTCTGTTGTCGTCGCACTTGGTCAACGAAGTCGAAGAGCTGGCCGACAACATCGTCTATTTACAAGACGGGAGGCCGTTCTTCGACGGCACCATCGGCGAGATCAAGCAGGCGACCGCGGAGAGCCGGCTGGATCGTGCACTGGTTCGCGTCATGGAAGGCGCCAAGGAGGCGGGTCATGGGGCACGC
>JAICFA010000025.1 GCA_025923935.1 Candidatus Krumholzibacteriia bacterium | reverse complement strand
TCCTGCTGGCTGAGGGCGGGCGGGGCCGTGTCGGGTCCTTGTAGGGTCACCGAGGCTTCGTTCGAGTACGCGCTCTTCAACCCGGTCGAATTGATGGAGCGAACCGCGGCGTAGTACGTACCCGCCGCCAAGCCGCAGCGCGACGCGACCGCAGGGTTGCTCGCGGCGACGTCGACCGAGTCGGTGTACGCGCCCTGCGAGCGCGGGTGGTTCGCGAAGTACATGCGATAGCTCGTCACCGTCGGGTCGCCCACCTTGTTCCACGTCACGCGCAGGCAGCCCGTCGGATTTTCGGTCGCGGCCACACTGGTCGGCGGCGGCGGACCCACCGTGTTCTGGTTCGTCACGACTGCACTCGCCGAACCCGAGCGTCCACTCCACAGATTGAATGCGTTGTGCGCGCGCAGCGCGAAGGTGTAGGTGCCGTCGGGTAGCCCGCAGCGCGTGGTGCTCCAGCGGCTGCCGGTCTGCACCACGTCGGTGAGGCTAATACTGACCGAATCGGTGAAGGCACCCCCGCCGCGATTCCACAAGAGACGGTAATCGGTGATGTATTCCGTCGGCACGGGCGCGTCCCATGCAACCGTGGCGCATCCATTGGTCGATCCGGTGGCGGAAACCCCGGCGGGTGTCGTGGGGTTGACCGGTTGGACCCCGGTCAGCGTGAACGTGTATTGGTCGCCGGCCGTGAACGAATCGTCCAGATCGATGGCACCGCCCGGAGTCGCGGTGACATTGCGGTCGAGCGACCCGTTCTGGCGCACAGCGTAGCTCCCGCCCGGCGCCATGCCGAACATCAGGAATTGCGTATTGCCCGCCGTGGACGCACTCTTCGCCCCCGGCTTCTTCGCGCTCTCGGCCGCGAGTGCGGCCGAGCTGCTCGCGAGGAGCACCGTGACAAGTATGTGCGCGAACGGTTGACGGACCATGCTCAACTCCCGGAAGCGGGTGGTTCTTCAGGCCGAAATACGGTGCTGTTACAACGAAAAGCGAATGTGGATCGTGACGGTTGGGGCAGCAAGAACCGTGCACGGCGTCCCGATCGGGGTACGTTTGGCGATGGCGCGGGTCTAGGTCAAGCAGAATATCTCATGACGGCGCGGCAAAACCGGTTACGGCCGAGCTCGAGTGTGAGACGGGTTACACGAAGCGATGCTGGAAGCGCTCGATGGCGTCGATGGTGCGTTCGTCGCCGGCTTCCAACGCACGGATAGCGCCCACCATCTCCCACGGTGTGGAGAAATGGACCACATAGTTCCGGCCATCGTTGTAGCGCGCGAGCAGGTCGCGGTACATGGACGACAAGCTTCCGGGCTTCCCGGAAAGCAGAAGGTCCGCGTTGGATTCTTGCGACCCGTGGGTGTAGGCCTTGACGAAACGCCAGCGCGGGAAGCCGCGCACGTGCACGCCGGTGCGAATCCATGCGTCCACGCGCGTCGAAACCGCGGGATTCAAGTCGGTGATATCGCCGTTCTCGATGGTGGGCATGAGCCGATGCCGGCGTCGCCAGTTCACGCATAGCGGGCCGGTGACGAGCAAGAGTGTGCCATTGCCCGCCCGCCCGTAAATGGCGTCGGTTCCCCGCCAATGCGCGCGCGAGCGGCTGGGATCGTCGGTCGCGTAGTAGATGGTGTTCATGACCGGCGGCTGTGTGGGGTGCGGCGCGGACGGATAGGTGAAGTCGGCGTAGCAGCCCGCTTCCTTGAGCACGCGCAACTCGCCGTTGACGCCGCAATACCGGCCGTGTGGGTCGGAATTGTCCAAGGTCCAGTTGCCGTGGATGAATGCGAAGGCCGGGCGCTGCGTGCGCGCGTCCAGGTGCAAGAGGCCGTGCCGGCGGTGGAGCACGTCGGTGAATTCGTCCAGCTTGGAGCGCAGACCCGCGGCCGTGTCGTGCTCGTGGTGCAGGTGCACCTCGACGTCGGCCAACCCGCGGCGCGCGAGCTGGGCCAGCATGTCGACGCACTCCGCGTCGTACTCCTCCTGCGGGTAGAAAAAGGTGTGACGCGGCGCGTTGCCACCGTTGTCGCGAATTCCATCCATGGCGCGCGGGTAGTCGTCTAGCCAGCGCCGCACGCGTGCGAGCGCCACGTCGCGCGTGGCATCGAGCCAATACGGTTCGAAATGGTCGGCGACACACACGAACACGTGCACGGTGCCGCGATGCGACTCGCGCCGCCGCGCCACCGCGGCGCGCGCGATGCGATCGACGTTTTTGCGCGAGATCACCTGGTACGCGCGTATGCCGCCCACGGCGAACACCGCCGTGGCCAACAGGCGTGCGATGGTGCCGACGGACGTTACCATGTCGCCACCAGGAATGCTTTGGTCAAGAGGAAGGCTCCCCCGGTCCACAACAAGCCGTTGATCCAGTCGCGCTTATCGATCAGCTTCCAGCGCTCGCCGCTTTCGCGCACGAAGATGTTGGTCACCGCCGCCGAAAGTCCCACCAGCAAGAACAGCATCTCGTTGTAGGTCCGAGAAAGAAAGTACGACCCGGTGGCGAACGCTATCAGTCCGTAACGAATGGTGTCCACGTAGACGACGACGTCGCGCATCCCCGACCCGCGCGCCGCCTTGGCGATGAACTCGTTGTTCTTGATCGAGATGTAGATGAGCATGATCCACGCGTACAGCCCGACGAAACCCAGCTCGGCGGCGCACAGCACGAAGGAGTTGTGCGCGGTGCGGAAGTGGAACTCGGTAAAATTGTTCGCACCTACGCCGAAAAGCGGATACGACTCGAACAAGTCGAGACCGATGCTCCACGCCTCGACGCGGCCGTGCGCGGATGCCTCGCCGGTGGAGATCGTTCCCATGCGCGGCGCAAGCGCGAAGATGGCGAGGAATACCATCCCGCCCGCGATGATGCCGAAGGCCCGTCCCAGCTTGCGCGTGAGCAAGAGCACCAGGATGACGCCCAGCGCCAGAATTCCCCCGCGCGACTGCGTGAGAAAGAGCGCGTACATGATGAGTACCAGACCGGCGAGCGCGAGCGGTTTTTGCCACAAGCGCGAAAACTCCGTTAGCTTGAGGTAGAAAAACGGCATCACCACCACCAGCGCTAAGCCCAGATCGTTGGGGTCGGAAAAGATGCCGACCGCTTGGATGCGTCCCTCGTACGATTCCTTGCCGCCCAGTCCCGCGCCGGTAAAGTGCTGCACCAGCCCCGAGCCGGCCAGGAAGAGCGTGCACAGCACCACCAGATTGACGGTGAGCTTGAGCTTGCCGTGCGTTGATACCAGCGTTGCCACCAAGAAATACATCACCACTGTGGGGAGGAAATCCATGGCGGCCTCCACCACGGTGGGGCTCAGCCAGGCCAAATGCGACAAGATGATGGCGGCGAAAAACCACAGCATGATGAAGTTCTGCGGCACGCGCGCCAGCGCGATCATACGGTAGCGCACCGCCATGTGCAGAATCATGAGCGCAAAGGTGGCCGCACTGAGGCCCAGCATGATGGGCAAGTTTTGCATCGCGGCGACGTAATCTTGCGGGCGCGTGTAGAGGAGCAAGAGGTAGGTGATGAGGCCGACGAAGGGGTCGACGAAAATCACGGTAACACCGATCAACGCCACTGCGGCGGCCATGCCGAAGGCGGTCGACTGTAGCAAGAGATAGCCCACGCCGAACGCGGCCAGGCACGCGCCCGCCATGGTGCCGGCAACGACGACGCGCTGGCTAGCCACGAGCCGCGACCTGCTGCAAAATGGCGTGGACCTCATCGGCGGCACGGCGCATGTCGTACGCGTCACGGCGCTCATTTGCGACAGCACCGCGCGCGCGTCCGCTGCGCACGCTTTCGACGAAGCGCTGTAGTGCGTCCGCGGTGGCACTCACGTTTCCCGGCACCACCACCATGCCCGCCTCCGTCTCGGTGACGACGCGGGCGGCGTCGCCCCGCGGCACCAGCGCGAACACCGGACGTCCGGTGAACAAGTAGGGGTAGAGCTTGCTGGGAACGCACGTCGCCATCGCGTCGCCTTCGGGCAGAAGGAGCAAGAGCGAGCGCGCCGAGCGCATCAGCGCCAAGCTGCGCGTGTACGACACCACCCCGAAAAAAACAATGTGCGCAGAAAGCCCGTCGCGTGCCACGCGCGCTACATCTTCATCGGTGACGCGCCCGAACACGTGCAGGACCGGGGCCGCCCCCGCGTCGCGCGCCACCAACAGCCGCACCGCGTCGCGGTACTCATCCAACATGCCGGGGTAGACCTCGCCGAAATACGCGATGTCGCACGCCAGCGCGGCGTCGTCGGAGCGCGCCGCCGACGGCATGGTGTCGGTGTCGAAGGCGTTTGGGATGGTCACGACGCGGCCCGGATCGAGCTTGCTAAACGACTTCAATAGACCGTCGCGATTCCCTATTGTATTGGCAATTACGCGATCGCAGCCGAACAGCACCCAGCGCTCCATGGCGCGTTGAAAGGCGAGGTTCGCGCGCCCCTTCGGTTGGCGCAGCGGAATTGTCCACGGGTCGCGAAAGTCGGCCACCCAGCCGAACGTGACGAAGGCGCGCGCCAGCCGCACGCCCAGCTGTGTCGAGTGCGGCGGCGTCGAGCTCATCACGACGGTGCCGGGGTGACGCTGCACGAAGCGTGCGACCTCGCGCGCCACGCGCGGCGCCCATCCAATTTGATGGTCGGGATAGGACAACACACGCACCGCGGCGCGCCACGGTCCACCGAGCACGCGGTGCGGCAGGTTCTTGCGCCGCGGTGCGGCCGGTGTCACCGGGTCCGCGGTGTTCACAGCGCGTGCGCGCGCACGCGTCGCGCGCAGCATGGCGGCCGCGGGTTCGGCGGAATGGGTACGAATCACGCGCACGCCGTCGGGAATGAGCGCCAACGTTTCCGCGTCGTGGCTTTCGTGCGTCGACCGCTGCACGGTGAGCACGGTGATTCTCCAGCCGCGTGCCTGCAGATGCTTCACCAAACCCACCAGCCGGTATACACCGGCGGATTGAATCGGCGGGAAGTGGTAGGTCACCACCAACAAGTCGCGGGGTACCTGCTTCGAGTCCATCCCCTCATCCACGCTGGATTCGGAACGCTTCAACACGGTGCTACTCGTCATAGCCGGCATCCATGGGCGCCTGCACCGGGGCTGCGGGAATGCGGCCGTTACCGTTGCGAGGCCACACCCGCGCGAACAGTGCGGCCATGGCGGCGATCTTCATCGACTGGCGCACCAGGCGAGCCGCGGGCCGCCCGGCATATTCGTCCAGATACCACGAGAGATAATTCCCGCCGGTGAATACTCGCTGATGGCGGGCTTCGACGTAGTGGATGCCGCGGCGCGTCACCAGCCGCGGATCTTCTCCGGGGCGGTTGCGCAGCTTCCAGCGGTCGGACCCGCTCCATGTCACCGAGTCGAACATCGACAATGCCATCTTCAGCGATTCGTCGCAGTAGCCGCCGCCGGGCCACACGAAGTGACGGACGGGCCGTCCCAGCCGCGCTTCGATGACGCGCTTGGACTCGCCCAGCTCGCTCTCGAAGCGCGTGCGCCGCTGTACGTCGGTTTCGAATTCGCCGCACACGCCGTGGCGCGCACGAAAGTCGCCCAGCGCGCGTTCGGCGGTGTCGTTCACTACCGCGACGTTCGGGTTTCCCGTGGCAACGTCGGCAACGCGGCCGGCCACGAACGCCGCTTCCGCCGGGTCGGGGCGAAAGCGCGTCGCTTCCAGCGACTTGGCGTGGCGATAGACCGGTGTTCCCCAGGCCACGCGGCTCTTGCCGAGCGACTGGAGGTAAAACGGCTTGCCGGCGGGGTCGGCGTTCCAGTCGAGCCAGTAGTAGGGATCGCCCGGGTTATGAAAATCGACCACGTCGGCCGACACCGGGTACCAGGTGTGGGTCAGGGCGTGCGCCTGCACGTCGAGCGTTCCATCCGCGGACGCTGCCGCGAGTTCTCTCCACGACATGAAGCCGCGCACGTCGAGCTCCGCTTCGCGGGTACCACCGGCCCACACGTCCTGCAAAGTGGGGCGCTCGATGTCGCGCGGATCGACGAACTCGGGTGTCACCAGAACGGTCGCGCTCATGCCGTACTTGCGCAAGAGCGGCACGGCGTGCGTCCAGTTGTCCAAGTAGCCGTCGTCGAAGGTCAGCGCCACGGTGCGTTTGGGCAGTGTGCGTCGCTGCGACATGTAGTCGAAGAGCTCGGGCAGGCCGATGGTGGTGTAGCCGCCGCGCGCCAACGCGATCAAATGACTCTCGAAGGTGGAGGCCACCAGCGTCAGCATGGCCCAGTGCCAGTCGGGCAGCACGCGGCCGATGCTGTGATACATGAGGACCGGAATGCCGTGGGTCATGTGCAAAGCTTCTGCCGGAGCGGCGTGCATTGTCAACGCGCGGGACGCGCGAAACGGTCGAGCGATTCTTCCAGCATGGTGACCAGTGCCACACAGCGCAAGAGGTCGAAATCGGAGCGCGGGAGGAATCCCGGCCCGGTGCGGATGAGCCGGGACACCTTATCGACGGCGCGATAGCGCTGGACGATCGGCATGACCCGTGCGCGCAAGGGAAAGCGCGCCTTGAAGGGGGCTTTCTTCATCGGCGCCGGCTCGGCCGCGAAAAAGGCGTCGCGCCGGGCGGCGAAGCGGTCCATGTCGAGCAGCTTCCCCATGATTCCCCCTTCGACCCGATCGTTGACCAGATAGCGCGACCACAGGTCGCGCAGTGCGCCGGGGGTGCGCAAGTCGCGTTCCCAGTCGGGCAGGCTCCACAGCGACTGCTCGGGGATTTGCATCAGACTCGGGAAGCGGTGGTTGAGCATCGAGATGTAGGCGTTTTTTTCCACCCGGTGGGTCTGCGGCATCGACGCGAACAATTCCAGCGCTGCCTTGCTCAAGAAGGGCCGCCGCACCTCGATGGCGTGCTCACGATAGTATCCCAACGACAGAATGTAGCGCGCCACGCGCGCGTTGAGATACAGGTACTCCTTGCGGTCGGTGTAGTCGGGGTGGTCGCACGCCGACAACACGGCGTCGATCGACGAGCGGTACACGCGGCGAAAATCGTCGGCGGCATCGGGACGCGCCACCGCGGCCACCGGAATCGGCACACCGGGCGGCAACACTCCGCGGCGCATCTCCATCTCGCTGAACGCGTACCCTCCCGAGTCCCACACCACGTCGCCCGCAATGGCGAACGTCGCCCCGGAGCGATACACGGTCGCCAAGGTGGGCTGCCCTTCCGCGAACCACCCGACGTTGTCGTTGGCGAGCTCGGAGACGTAGATCCAGTCGCGCGCGTTGTCGACGAACTGCCGGCTCTCGTAAGAGAGAAACTTGTGCGGCACGCGGTAATGCTCGGCGACTCTGCGCGCGACGAACGCGTCCGAGGTGGGAACGCGGTCGCTCGAGCCCCAGGTGAAGGTGCGCACGGGGCGATTCCCCAGGACGTCGGCGAACGCCAGGACACCGCGCGAATCGAGCCCGCCGGAAAGCATGAGCTCGTACGACGCGGGGTTGTCGCACAGCACCAAGCGCTGCGATGACAATAAAGTGTCGTACAACGCCGACTCCACCGCCTTGCGCCGGCGGTACTTGCGCTGGGGATTGAAGCGCAGGTTCCAGTAGCGCTCGGTGCGGAGCGTGAGCGAGTCGAGATCGACCGTCATCATGCTCGCGGGAATCATTGTTTTTACGCCGTGGAAGAGCGAGCCGTCGGCGAGCGAATAGCCGAAGATGAGGAAGCTCATGGCACCGTCGCGGTCGAGCTGGGGTGCGATGCCGGCGGCGGGAAGGACCGACTTGATCTCGGGGCCGAAGGCGAACGTGCCGGGTCGGTGCGCGTAGAACACCGGCAACGCGGCAACGCGATCGTTGACCACGTGCAGGCGGCGACGCGCGCGGTCGACCACGACGATGGTGAAGGCACCATCGTAATCTTCCGCCGGAATGCGCCCGGCGACACGGTAGGCGTCCGCGAGATCGCGGGCGAGCAGCCGCTTGGGCGCGGAACCGTCTAACAGCACGTGCCCGGTAACGCGCACCGCGATGTCGCGGTCCTCGAACCAATCGCGCTCGACGAGCGCGGCGTCGCGCCACACCTGGGCGATGGCCACCCCGTCGACCGTGCCGGAGCGCAGCGTGAGACTGTCGAGGTGGATCAGCGTGCGTGCGGCTTCGGCGACGGTTTCGGAGGCGTCGGCTCCACCGGACTGCACCAGTCCCACGATACCCGGCATATTCCTCTATTCTCTGAACACTGCCTGCACCGGGGCATCGGGCGCGTATTCCGCTTCGAACCGCAGCGTGCCCTCGGGCGAGGTGAGATGCCCGCGCCCCCGCTCGACGACGATGGTCTGGCGGCCCTCGACGCACGTCACGTCCACCTTGTACTCCGTTTCCGGAAGCAAGCCAAACAAATAGTTGGTCGTGTTCTCGATGGTGCTGAGCTGGAACGTGACGCTGCTGGGCGGCACCGTTCCAGTCGGTTCGGACGAGAACATGACGACGATGTTGCGCCCCGTCTCCTTCACGTGCGCGCCCACCATGTTGTTGGTGGCACTGTTCACGAGGTCGGTGGCGGGCATGCTGCCGGCCGACGGTCCCACCCAGATGGCGTTCAAGAACTGGGTGTTGGGCGCGGGTGTGTTGCGCTGGACGCGCAAGCGCCGGCACCCCATGCTGTTTTCCGTGGTCAGTGACAGACCGCTGGAGGGCAGCAGCGTTTTCTGCACCAGCTTGTTGGGACCGCTCACCGCGGTCGCCGTCTGGCCGCTGATGGTCGGCGTGTTGCGCGTGTTCAACAAATAGGTGATGGGGACGCCGGCGAATTTGGTGAGCGGCGTCACGCGGTCGAACACGAACACGTAGTTGGGCATGGCGTGCACCATCTCGCGCAAGTACGTCTTCAAGTACGGCTCATCGCCGGTGCGGTAGCCGCCGGGGTTGGTCCAGTACGCATCGGTGGCGTCGCCGCGCGCGTAGCTGTACTCCCCGGTGAACTCGTGCTTCACCGGTGCCCCCTTGTAGTCGGCGAAGCGTTGGTCCTGGTTGTTGACCAATAGAATGTTGTGCACCGGACCGTCCTGGGTGAGTCCGTTGGACTCCGAGCACATGTTGGCGTCGATGGCGAGCCAGCCGTCGGTGCCTTCGCCCTTATAAATGACGAACGAATTCTGGTCCTTGTGCTGGTGGCTCTGCACCCGGTCGCCGCACACGAACGTCACGGCGGTGGCATCCGGCGCCCAGCTGCTGCGGCTCGCCACGAAGCCCAGGCCGTTGTCGTTGACGGTCGAACCCGCGTAGTAGCACAGCGGCAGCGTCGTGTAATCGGCTTCGGGATAGCGTGTATCGGTCCACAGCATGTCGGCGCCGTACATGAACTGCCAGCCGGTCATCATGTCGGGCACGATACGCCGCGCCCAGTTTTGCAGGTACTGACTCTCCGTCGTGCCCTGCAGCCCGCGCGCGAGCTGGATGGCGGTCTCGCGCTCGAACGGCGTCATCGGTACCACCTTGTCGCGGCCCGAGTCGCCGCCGTTGTAGCGACGGTCGCCGCCCGGCTGGGTGTGATAGATGTGGAACAGGGCTGCCTGCCGCGGGAACGACGTGGTGGCGAAGTAGTCCTTCCCGCCCGCTAGCTTCAAATATAGATAGATGGCGAAGATCTGGTTCTTGGCCGCGGTGCCATAGTCGGTCCCCTCGTGCCAGCCGCCGCCGGAGCCGCGCGGAGTAATCCAGGTGGCTTGCGCCTCTTGCTCGAGTTTGTCGGTGACGAACTGCAGGATGTTGTTGTACTCACGATTTTCCTGGTGGAAGTAGAGCTTGAGCGGGACGTTTTGCCCGTTCAATGGCACGGTGAAATCGTTCTCGCCGTAGGTCGCGAGGCCGTCGAGCACGGCACACAGCATCTGCGCGTAGTAGTAGTTGTTCCCCGGGTCGTTGCGCGACCAGCGGTCGCCTTCGTAGAACGGGTTGTTGTGCTCGTCTTCGACGTAGATCTCCTGCACTAACCGGTTCATGTAATCGATGTACGTCGCACGCTTGGCCGGCGAGAGCAGCGGATAGAGCCAGTCGAACACGAACGCGCAGTTGGCGACGGCGTCGTCCGCGTGCAGATAGAAGTTGTGGCGCTCGTCGCCGAAACCGTCGGCGATCTCGGCGTCGACCATACTGATGGCGCGGTTGGCGTAGTTGACGTTGCCGCCGATCAGGTACGCGAGCGCGAACTGGCTGGCGATGAGGTAGTAGCAGTTCCCCGGCGTGTTGTAACACAGGTTCGCGTAGTCGCGCAGCTTCACCCATTGCGGTGACGGCGTGCAGTTGGGAATGGGGTTACCGTTGGCGTCGATGCACGCGGCGGCCTTCATCTCGGCCAGGCGCGTCGGGTTGAGCGCCAGACGCGGGTGCCCGCTCAGGATTCCGCCCGGCGGTGGCGCCTGATTATTGACGGTGAAGTTGACGGCCGTCGAGGTACGGGTGTTGCCGGCCGCGTCGCGTGCGACGGCGGCGGCGGCATGGTTTCCGTTGGGCAATTGCGTGGTGTCGAGTGCCGTCTGATACGGTGCGGCGACGTCTTCGGGGCCGCGCGCGGTTCCGTCCACGTGGAACTGCACGCCGGCGACGGCGACGTTGTCGCTCGCGGCTGCGGTCATATTGACGGTTCCCGAAACGGTGCCGGACGGTGCGGTCACGCTGACCGTCGGCGGTGTGGTGTCTCCCGGGGGCGGCGGCGTTCCGCCCGACTTTTCGTAGGCACCCGCGTCGTATGCGCCTCCCTGCGGCCGTGCGTTGCCGTCGCTATCGATGGTGGGCGCGGAGGCACTTTGATAGCTCGCGCGGCCCGTGTTGATGGCGGGTGACGCGTCCGCGAGATGGAAGTCGTGGTTCGCCGCGTTGACAAAGAGTCCGCTGGACGATGTGCGCAAGAGGTTCGAGGTCGCGTCGATCCAGTTGCCACCGGTTTCGTCGACGATGGTGTAGTCACTCGAGCTCGCCACCACCACATTGTTGAACACGACGTTCGCCGCCGAGCCCAGGTTCATCCGAATCCCGGCGATGCGCGGCTCGCTGATGGTGTTGTTGACCACGACGTTACTATCACTGGGCTTGTTGCAGTCGGGCTGGTCGACGAGGTGAATGCCGCCCGCGCCCGCGGAAATTCCGTTATCCCAGATCACGTTGTTGCGAATCACCGACCCCTGCACCGAGATTAGTGAGAACCCTTTCCAATTATTGTCGTGGACGAAATTGTCCTCGATGAGCGCATTGGAGATGATGCCGTCGCCGCCTTCCCAGCAATCGCCGTTGAGCTGGATACCGTTCTGGCCGTTGCCGTAGCACTCGTTGCCGCGGATGACGACGTTGTCGGGGCTCACACGGCTGTTTGCGACGTAGATGCCGTGCTGTGCGACGGCGCCGTAACTAATGTTGTCGATGATCTGAACGCCCGGCGTCCAACCGGTCATGATGCCGGTGTGATCGCTGCGCGCGACGCGATTGTTTCTCACCACCACGCCGGTCGCTTCCACCACTCGAATGCCGGCGCGCGGCGCATCCTCGACCGCGAACCCGTCGATCACGACGTAGCTCCCACCCTCGACATTGATGTTGTCCTCGGTGGTGGCGTTGCGCGCGTTGACGAGCACGTTAGAACCTTCCGCCTTGAAGGTGATGGGTGCCGCGGCCGTCCCGCTGCGCGTGATGTGCATGCCGGTGTAGGTGCCGTCGGCGACGTGCACCACGTCGCCGGCTCCGGCGGAGTTGGCCGCTTTTTGCAGAGTGCGCCACGGAGATGCAGAAGTTCCGGCGTTGGAATCGTTGCCGGTGGTGGAAACGTAGTAGTCGGCTGCGTGGGCGTAGCCCGCCGCGAGGGGCGAAACGGCGGCGAAGAGTAACAGTAGGGTGCAAAACGATGTCGTGTGGAGTCTCATCGCCTCTCCTTACGAAAACAGCATCGCGCGCCGAAGATGGCTTCGCGCGCCCGATGGCAGCTCGGGTCGGGTCATGTTACCCGTTGATTGACAGTGGTTTATTGATTGCGTCTCAGCAACTTTCATACCTTGGCTCGAGCTCGGGCAGGAACCGCTGAGGGCTTCTGCCTGGAGGCTATAACGTCTACCGGCGAAGCGCCAAATCGTTTCCATCACCGACCGCGAGGTTTGTAGCAAACCACGACACTATTCCCCGGGGACGTGGGCGGCAACGCGGGCGGAGATCGTTTCCACCTTGGACTGCCACGACTCGCCTTCCATTGCGCGTACGCGTTGGGCGGCGCGCTCGGGTGAGTCTTCGGCCAAGGCACGGTCGATTCCGTGGAGGTATTCGGCGTAGTCCTTTGCGACGTACACGAGGCTGTCGAGCTTCTTGACCTCGTCGATCGCGACCGACACCACCGGTTTTCCACCGGCCAGGTACTCTTTTAGCTTCAGGGGGCTGGAATGAAGAATGACGTCGCTTAACTCGAAAGGTATATGACACACGTCGAACGCACGCAAGAACGACGGAATGTCATCGTAAGATTTCTTACCAAGGAAGAATACGTTGGGCCGTTTTTGAAAGCGCGCGATATCGCGCGCGACGCGACCCACCATCACGAACGAATACTGCGGCCGCTGCTCGGCCAGATAATCCAAGAGATCGAAGTCGAGCCACTCCTCGATCAACCCAAAAAAGCCGACGATGGGGCGTGCGATCCCCGACAGCTCGGAAGGAGTGGGAAGCGTTTCGCGGTAGGCGCGCCCGAAGTGGGCGGTCTCCACCCCGTGCGGGCTGAAATATGTGTTGGCGTTGGCCTTTCCCTTCGCGGCGACCAGCTGTTCCGAAATCGCGAACACGACGTCCGCGTTTCGCAGCACCACGCCTTCCATCTCCCGAATGCGCGCCGCGTCCACACCCGGCATAGCCGAGTATTCGTCGACCACATAATAGACAATGCCCGCGTGCGGGACGGTCTCTACGATAGAGCTGTAGTGCGGGAGAATGATCCACAGGATGGGCCGGTCGAAGCCCACCAGGCGGCAGGCGCGGCGCAGCGACGCACCCAGCGCGAACCGGTTCAAGCGGCGCGCCAGCGCCGAGCCGTGAAACGGAAGAATGAGCGGCGAGTACACGTAGACGTTGTCATCGACGCGGGTGGGCTTGGCCCAGGCTTTCTTGAGCTTGTGCACGATCTTGGCCACGTCGCGCTTGGAGGCAGTGGGCGCGCGTTGGCCGGCCGCTTCCACGTACAGCATGCGGTTGTCGCGCGACAACAGACGCGCGATCTGATGGCTGCTGGTGCGGTTGTCGGCGAACCAATCGTTGCCGATGTACACGATTTGACGTCCGCGCAGCATGTAAGATCTAGCTCGTTCCCGCCAACACGCGGCCATAGGTGTCTTCGTACGCGTTTACCATCGTCTCGATGCTGAAGGTCGACGCGGCGCGTTCGCGGCCGCGAACTCCCATGGCGCGCGCCTCCGACGGATGCGCCGCCATCCATTGCATCGCGTCGCGCAGTCCCTCGGTATTGCGCGCCGGGACGATCAACCCCGTCTCGCCGTCGACCACGACCTCGGCGTTTCCACCGACGCGTGTCGCGACCACCGGCAGCTCGGCGGCCATGGCTTCCAAGAGCGTCATCGCCAGCCCCTCGGTGTACGACGACAACACGAAACAGTCGAAAGCGCCCACCAGATCTGCAACGTCTTCGCGCGCGCCAGCCAGCACGATGCGGTCCTGCATGCGCAGCTCTTGAATCAAGCCGGCCAGCAACTCGCGCAGCTCGCCGTCGCCCACCGCGACGAGGCGAACGGACGGATTAACCGACGACAACGCCGCGAAGGCGCGAAACAAGTTGGCGTGGTCCTTGGCCGGCGAAAGCCGGGCCACGATGGCGAACACGAACGCATTGCTGTCGAATCCCAACGAGGCGCGCACGCGATCGCGTTGCGCCGCATCGGCGCGCCGGTAGGTGCGCGTGTCGACGCCGTTCAAGATGGTGCGCACGCGCGCGTCGTCCGCGCCGCCCTTGCGGATGGCGATCTGGCGCGCGTCGTCGGATACGGTGACGAACGCGTCCACCATGCCGAGACGGTCGAGCCGAACCGGCTGGCTCGCGGCCGACGTCTTCATGCCGTGCGCGGTGTACACCACGCGCGCGCGCGTAATCCTTCCAGCCAGTGCGCCGTAAACCAGCGGTGCGGCGTTGTGGCAGTGGACCACGCGCGCGTTCATTTCACGAAAGCGACGCGCCAACGTCGCCACCGTACCCGGTGTGAAGCCGCGCTTCTTCGCCACCACGAACACGTCGACGCCGGCCGCCCGCGCTTGTTCCACCAGCGGTCCGCCCGGCCCCAAGCACACGATGAAGGGACGGTAGCGGTCGCGATGCGCGTGGCTGGCCAGGTTGACGACCACGCGCTCGAGCCCGCCGATGCCGAGGTTCTGCACCACGTGGGCCACGGCGACCGGCGCCTGTGCCACGGGCATCATGCGCTCTTCGCCTCGCGCAGCCAGGCGAAGCTCGCGCGCAGCCCGTCGCGCGTGCTGATGCGGGGCGACCAGCCGATGCGCTTGAGCTTGCCGTTGTCGAAGCGTGTCCCCTTCCACAGCGTCGCCGTTTTGTAGCGCGTGAACACGGCGGGCAACTGGCCGCGCGAGTAGCGGTGGTACCACTCCACCGTGCGCGACAGCGCCTGCATCGCGCCGTAGGGAATCCATAGCGTGCGCAGGGGGGCGACGTCGCGGCGATAGCGGCTGAGGTACCTGCGCGACGTGGGCAAGTCGTCGTCGATCACGTTGAAGGCCTGGCCGACCGCATCGGGGTGCTCGGAGGCGGCCACGATGGCGTCGGCGCAGTTTTCGACGTGCGTCAAGGGAATGACGTTGTTGCCGCCGAGGTGGAGGAACACGCCGAAGAGGTTGAGCCCGACGCGCGCGGAGATGGGCGCACCCCCGGGCCCATAAATGACGCCCGGGCGCAGGATGACCAAACGATGGCCGTCGTGCGCGCAGCGGTCGCGAAACAGTTTTTCTTGGCGCCACTTGGCGTGCGAGTACACGTCGCGCCGTTCCGGGTGTGGCTCGAGCGGAGTCGCTTCATCGAGAACGGCGTTGTGGCCCAGGGCCGCGGTACCGTATACGCCGAGCGAGCTCACCATCACGATGGTACGCGGCGGGCCCGCGAGCGCATCCAGCAGTCGGTTCGACGCCACCACCGTATTGAGAAAAATATCCGCGGGAGAACCCTTGAGCGACGCGGCCAGATGATAGACCACATCGACGCCGTCGACCGCACGGGCCACGTCGTCGCGCGCGAGCAAGTTGCCGGTTACCACTTCCAGTTGCGCGGCGGGGTACGCGAGTGCCAGCGCGCGCAAGCGGTCGGCCTGTACCTCCGAACGGACCAAGCAGCGCAGGTCGGCGCCGGGACGCGCCAGCAGTTTTTCCACCAGTGCGCGCCCCAAGAAGCCACCCGCGCCGGTCACGAGGCGTTTCATCGCACGCCCTCCCGCGACTTGAGCCCGCTTTCGACTTGGGCAAAGATGTCGTCCATCCATCCGGCGATGCGCAGGATGCGGCCGTAGGCGATGGGCGGTGTACCGCCGTCGTTGATGCTTTGATAGAAGCGCCGGAACAGCTCGTTCATGCCGCTGAAGAATTGAAATTCCGAGCGCATGAAACGGCGCACGTTCTTCCATCCCCCGCGCCGATATTCGCGCGCTTGGGCGAAGGCCGGCAGCAAGCGGCCGATCGCACTGGGGTATTTCTCGCCCTGCTCGACGGCCAGCACGCGCGTCACGTAATCCGCCGTCACGGTGTTGCGCGTTCCCCACACGCGCGCGAAGTGGCGCACCGGTACGGCGTGCGACGAAAACGTCGCGAAGGCGGTGGCGGTGGATCCTTCCAGCATGACGCGCAGCTCGTCCATGAGGTCGTCGCGCTCGTCACCAAAACCGGCCGGAAGCCGGCGGGTGGCGCGTGCGACGATGCGCGGCGCGTCTTCCGGGATGAAGTCCTCGATCTTGTGCAGCACGTGGTCGATATTGTTGTGGAAGAGCTTCCCGGGAAGCCCATGCACCCAGTGCGAACGGTCGCCCATCAACGCGGCGCCGAATGCACCCGACAAGTTGTACCCCAGGTGACTCTCGACGTGGACGACGTCGCCCAGAAAACCGTCGTCGCGCATCTGACGAAGGGCGATGGTGAGCGGGTCGAACGCGAACGAGTGCCCCACCGTCACCAATCGTCCCACGCGCGTCGCCTGCTCCACGATGCGTGCGCTTTCGGCGCGCGTCATGGCAAACGGTTTTTCGATGTAAACATGACTACCCGCGTCGAGCGACTGCAGCGCGAGTGCCAAGTGCGACTGCGGCGGGGTCGTGATGTGCACCACGTCAGGCCGGATCTCCGCGAGCAGCTGGGCGAAATCGTGGTAGTGACTCTTCACCCCGTAGCGAACGGCGAGCTGCTCCGCCATCAAGAGCTCGCGGTCGCACACCGCCGCCACGTGGGCGCCGGCGATCTTCCCCACTTCTTCCACGTGCGCGTCGGCGATCTTGCCGCACCCCACGATGGCGATCTTGAGGGGCCTCACGAGGCCTCACTCCCCCACGCGCCGCGCGCAATCACCGCTTGGAACTCGCGCCGCATGTCGTCGGCGACTTCCTGCCAGCCGCGCGCGCGCCCGGCGCGTGCGATCTCGTTTTCGTCCCAGCTTCGCGCCAGGGCGTCGTCGAGGCCCTGCGCCAGCGCGTGCGGGTCGTCGGACGGCACCATGATCCCGAGTGTGTGCGAGGTGAGGATCTCCGGAACACCACCCACGCGCGCCGCCACCGCCGGGCGGCCGCAGGCCAGGTACTCCACCAACGCATTGGGATATCCTTCCTTGCGGCTCGACAACACCGCGACGTCGGCGGATGAAATCCATGCCGGCACGTCGTCGTGCGGACGGGCGCCCACAAACACGATGCGATCGGCGACACCCAGACGCTGCGCGCGCGCTTTCAGCGCATCTTCGTCCGGGCCGTCGCCCACGATCACGATGCGGACGTCGCGCGTGGCCATTTTCGCAGCGGCGTCGATGAGAACGTCGATGCCCTTCTCGTGGCTCAAACGGCTAACGCAAACCACGTAACGTCCTTCAGGTGAAAGTCCAGCGAGCTCACGCGCCGCGGCGCGCGAGCGCAGCGGAAATTTCCCGACCTCGATGCCATTGGGGATTACGACGACGTGTGACGCATCCACTCCCAGACGGACAATGTCGGCTTTCAAGGCTTCACTGACCGCGAATACCTTGCTGGATTGCCGCAGCGCGCCCGCTATCGCCCGCGCGTGTGACGGATGCTGGGCGATGCTGTGGATGTCGCTCCCGCGGCAGAAGGTGAAGACCGGAATGCCCGCGTCGCGTCCCAAGAGCACGTTGGCGAATCCGTACGGATAAGCGAAGTAGCCCAGGATCAAGTCGGGCTTGAACTCGCGCACGATGCGCCGGTAATACCCCCGCACCGACATATAAAGGAGCCGGCCGTGCAGCCCGCGTCCCACTTTGGGGGTGACGAAATAGCGCGGATACTCGACCTCGAACGGACCCACGCGGTCGCGGCGCGGGACCTGCGCGTACCATTCGTAGCCGCGGGCGCGTACGAACGACGGCAGGTATGGCACCGGAGCCACCACGCGCACGTCGCAGCTCTGCGCCAGTGCGGTGGCCGCTTTTAGATTGTAGATGCCGCGGTTCACTAAGACACGGTTGGGAAAGATGCCGGATGAAACCAACACGCGCAGGCGCCGCCGCGCGCCGCCTTCCGACGCCGGTGAGCTGGCATCCGCGCGATGAGGCACATCCGGGCGCATGGTTACTTCTCCCGGTGCGCGCCGTAGTACTTGTAGTCGTAGTAGAAAGGAAGCGCTTGCGACGCGTTGTTGAGGACCACGCCGCCAATGCGGGCATTCGAGTCCAACAGCACGTTGCGCGCGCGCATCGCCACCTGGCGCGGCGTGATGCCGGCCAGAACCACCAACAGCACGGTTTCGATCTCCGAGCACAAAAACAGCGTGTCGCTCACCGCGAGCACGGGCGGGCTGTCGACGATGACGATGTCGAAGTAGAAGGAGAGCTTGTTGATCACCTCGCGCAGATGCTCGGACTCGAACAGCTTACCCGGCTGCGGGGTGCGGTCGCCCGCGGTGATGACGTGCAGGTTGGGTAGCGGAGTTTTCTTCAGCACGTTCATAGGGTCGACGTTGTCCGCCAGGCAGTCCTTGAAGCCCACCGTGTTGTTGAGCCCGAACAAGGTGTGGATGCGCGGACGGCGTAAATCGGTGTCGACGATCACGACCTTCTTGGTCGGAAACTGCGCGATGGTCATCGCGAACCACGACGAGATCGTGCTCTTCCCCTCGCCGCGGTTGGAGCTGGTGACGAGGAAGGTGCGGTTCTGGCCGCCGTCTTCGCGACGCTTGGCGTTGTGATAGAGGCGGCGCAGCTCGGTCGCAACCGGCGACTCGCCGTCGTACAGGTCGAAGATCGTCGGCAGCTTTTTCGCGACGGTGGTCGTCATGGCGTTCGTTGTTCCTGGGCTTGCGCCGCGTTGCTCAAGTCGAGGTCGATCCATTGCTCGCGCATCGACTTGCCGTAGAAATAGAAGCCGGCCAGCGCAGCACCGGTGGCGATTAGGCACACCGTGCTCCAAATGACCGCGCGCTTGCGCGCCGAGTCGTGGTACCAGCGCGTGCGCTCGAAGCGCGGCACCGTGCCGAGCACCTTGAGACCCATCAGCTTCTCGACGTCTTCCACCGAGCGGAACGACGTATCCGAGAACTCGGTGAGCAACAGCCCCGCCCCACCGATGCCGCAGCCGAGAATGAATGCCAGGGCGAGAATCTTCACCTTGTTGGGACGGACCGGCTCGAGCGGCTTGCTGGCGGACTCGACCAGGACGACCGCCGCGCCCAGCTCGGTGCTTTGTGCCGCCTCGCTGATCTGCGTGGTCGTCTGCGTATTGCGAAACGTGTTGTACAACTGGCGGTTCTGTTCCACTTCTTGGCGCAGGCGAGCGAGCTCCGTATCCATCTGCGGTGCCGTGGCAACTTGGTTGCGAAACGCGCGGCTATAGCTCTCCAAGCGTGCGGCTTTTTGACGGTACGCGTTCAACTGGATCTGCTGATAGAAATACTCCACCACCAGGGGCCGGTAATCGGCGGA
>JAICFA010000024.1 GCA_025923935.1 Candidatus Krumholzibacteriia bacterium | reverse complement strand
CTTGCGCGCCCATAAGGGGCCACCGGGATGGGCCAATAGCACGCGCAGCTCGCCGTCGATGATCTGGTACAGCAAAATGCCGGCGCTGCGTTTCATCCGTGCCCAGCCTACACGATGTCCCTCATGAAGTGCACCACAACGTCACAAGAAGCGTCATTAATGCGGCGCACTGAAGCTGCGCCCATGCGCAAGCGATGAGGGAGTCCGATCCGTAATCGACCTTGAGAGTGGCACATTAGCGGAAGACGCGGTGCGCGCAATGCGCACCGCGTCATGATCATCTGGTGCAGAAACGACGGGCTAAACCGACGCGATGGTGGTTTGAATGAGCTCCCACATCGCGTTGACGAGAGGGCCGATCGCTCGAATCGTGACGACCGAAACGATGGAAATGAACCCGGCGAGCAATGCGTACTCGGTCAAGTCCTGCCCGGCTTCGCGCTCAAGCCATGTGATTAGGCGATTCACGGCGGTCTCCTGTCGCTACGGTTAGGGTCGAGATTACATCATGCGGCGCTGCTGGGCCTTCAACTCGCGCTGCTTGCGCGCGTTGCGCTTGGCGAAATAGGCCACGCCCAGAACGACCGCGAGGATGACCAGAATCAAATCGAACGACATAGCAATCCCCTCACACGTTAGGCCGGCGCTGTCGCCGTCGGCCGTGTTACTACTGCGACTGCGACAGAGCGCGGAACAGCTCCAGCATTCCCGGTGCCAGGAGCACGACGAACATCTCCGGGAAGATACAGAACACCAACGGGAACAACATCTTGATAGGTGCCTTGCGGGCCTTTTCTTCGGCGCGCTGGCGGCGGCGCGTGCGCAGCGAGCCGGCGTGGATGCGCAGCGCTTGCGCGACACTGGTGCCGAAGCGGTCGCTCTGAATCATGACCGCGACCAGGGCACGCACGTCGTCGACACCGGTGCGCAACGACAAGTTGCGCAGCGCCTGGGTGCGCGAGACGCCGGCGCGCATCTCGTTGTTGACGATCATCAGGTCGTCGCTGAGCGCGGGCGAGTTGATGCCGATCTCCTTGCCGACTTTCATGAGCGCGGCGTTCAAGCCCTGGCCGGCCTCGACGCAAATCACCAGTAGGTCGAGTGCGTCGGGGAGCGAGAGTGTGATCTCCGTTTGCCGGCGCGATTGGCGCGCGTGCAGAAACATCACGGGGCCGATGTAACCCACCGCGGTGGCAACGCCGACGACCAGGAACAGCTCGTGCGGCTGCAAGCGCGCCACCATGGCGATCAGGATGCCGGCCAGCGCGAGGCCGATTGTCGAGACGACGCGCGCGCCGGCGAACAGCCGCCGCGCCTCGAGGTGCCGGTAGCCGGCTTGCGCCAGCTCCCACTTCAACGTCTCGGAATACACCTGCGTCGGCAGCAAGAAGCCGAGGAAGGCGAGCGGCTGGAAATAGAACGGAATGCTGGTGTCGACCAGGCCGTCGTCGTCCAGCTTGGCGGCGTCGCCCATGAGTACGGCTTCGTCGGCATCCACCATGCGGTGGAGACGCTGGCTGATGCCGACGCTGCGGTAGCGCAGTTGGTAGAGGGCGGCGGCGAGTGCCAGCACCGCGAGCGCGGTGAGTACAGGAATCAGTAAGAGCGTCATCGTGTGCGTCCTTTACACCTTGATGTCGACGATCCGACGCATGATCAAAAAGCCGGTGACTTGCAGAAACAACGCCACCGGGATGAGGAACTTGCCGGACGGGTCCTTGGCCAGGCCGGGCAAATAGTCGGGTGCTAGCACCATGATGGCACCCGCGAGGAACAGCGGCAGCAGCATCAGGATGGTGCCCGACATACGCGCTTGCGCCGTCATGGTGCGCACGTCGCGCAGAATGCGGAAGCGGTCGCGAATCACGGCGGCGGTTCCGTCCAAGACTTCGGCGAGGTTACCGCCCGTCTCGCGTTGCAGTATGAGCGCGGTGGCGAACAGGCGCGCTTCGGCGCTGTCGACGCGCTCCGCCAGCATGCGCACGGCGTGCTTCATGTCGAGGCCGAGACGATTCTCTTCGAACAGTACGCGGAACTCCTTGCCCACGGGGTCGGGAGCTTCCTCGGCGACGACTTGCACCGCGGCGGTGAGTGCTAAGCCGGCGCGCAGCGCACTCGTCAGCATGTCCAGCGCGTCCGGGAATTGTTCTTCGAAGTGAAGCGTGCGTTGCTGCTTCTTGTGGCGCGCCACGTACAGAGGAATCACGCCGGCGATTCCGCCCACTGCGGCTGCCACGAAGGGGCGCCCCAGGATGAGCTCGACGAGGAACGCGACACCACAGCCGAGCACCAGCATCAGCATGACGAACGCGCCCAGCTTCATCTTGATGTCGGCTTGCACCAACAGCGTGTCGAGGCGACGCGCCCAGCCCGCGTTCTGCAGCATGCGATTCACCATCGGAATCGACGAAAGCTCCAGGTCGCGCAGAATGGTGGAGTGAATGCCGTCTTCCTGCGGGTCGGCGACCACGTCTTGCAGTCGCTGTCGGATGCGGCGGTTGGCCTGTCCCTTGAGCAAGAGGCTCACGCCCGCCAAGGCGGCCACCACGGCCACGAACGCCAGCACGCTGGGGACAATCAGGCGTAGATCCAATCCGTTGACCAAGCTCTGATTCACGCTTAGATCACCTGTCCCTCGCGGAACACAGCGGGTGAGACGTTCACGCCGGCGAGCTTGAGCTGGTCGGCGAACTTGGGACGAATGCCGGTGGCCTCGAAGTGGCCGACGACCTTCCCCTCATCGGAGAGCCCGGTCTTGCGAAATACGAAGATGTCCTGCATCGCGACCACGTCCTGCTCCATGCCCACGATCTCGCTCACCGCCATGACGCGGCGCGTGCCGTCCGAGAGGCGCGTGACGTGCACAATCACGTCGATGGCCGCGCTGATCTGCTCGCGCATGACACGGTTCGGCAGGTTGACACCGCTCATGAGCATCAGGGTCTCCAGGCGGTGCAGCGCGTCGCGCGAGGTATTGGCGTGAATGGTGGTCAGCGAGCCGTCGTGGCCGGTGTTCATGGCCTGCAACATGTCGAGCACTTCCGAGCCGCGCACCTCGCCCACTACGATGCGATCGGGGCGCATACGCAGCGCGTTCTTGACGAGGTCGCGCTGCGTGATCTCGCCGCGGCCCTCGATGTTGGAGGGGCGCGTCTCCAGGCGCACCGCATGCGGCTGCAAGAGCTGCAGCTCGGCCGCGTCCTCGATGGTGACAATGCGTTCTTCGTGCGGAATGAAGGACGACATGGCGTTCAACAAGGTGGTCTTGCCGGAGCCGGTGCCGCCGCAGATGAGCGTGTTGAGCCGGGCTTTTACGGTTCCCTGCAGCACCTCGGCCATGCCCGGGCTGACGGTGTGCAGCTCGAGCAGGTCGGTCATGTTGAGCGTACGCACGCCGAAGCGGCGAATCGAGAGCACCGGGCCGTCGATGGAAAGCGGCGGAATGATGGCATTGACGCGCGAGCCATCCGGAAGGCGCGCGTCGACCATGGGCGACGACTCATCCACGCGGCGACCCACGCGCGACACGATACGATCGATGATGCGCATCACGTGCTCGTCGTTGTCGAACTTGGTCGGCGTCATCTCGAGACGTCCAAAGCGCTCGATGTAGACCTGGCGGTGCGTGTTGACCAAGATATCGGCCACATCGGGATCGTGCAGGTAGGGCTCGATGGGTCCGAGCCCGAACGTTTCGTTGAGCACTTCCTCTTCCAGCGCCAGACGCTGGGCGTCGCTCAGCGGAATGTTTTCTTCGGCCAGGAGCGCCGAGATGATCTGGCGAATCTGGCCGCGCAGCCGCTCGGGCTCCACCGTTTCCAGGCTGGCCAAGTTGATGCGCTCGACCATGCGGCGGTGGATGCGCGCCTTGAGTCCCTGAGAACGATCGTTGAGGGCGGGGCTCGACGGACGCTCCGACGTCGCCACACTGTCGCCGTTTCCGTTGCTGCGAGCGCGGCGCTGTTCGAATTCCGACGGCTCAGTCGGGCGTAGATTCTGATTGAACCGGTCACGAAGTCCCACGGTCTGTCTCCTTTATATAATGACTAACCGACCGCTTCGACCGCGTCGGGGTGATCCGTTCCGAGAGAGTGAATCCGCTCCGCCAAGTCGACGAAGCTCTTGGATACCTTCGAGCGCGGCTCGTTCTTTACGGCCGGAACGCCGCGGTCGATGGCCATGCTCATGGGCGCATAGTCGTTGGGGATCGACCAGTACACCTTGCGGTCGATCATGGTTTCGACGTCGTCCAGCGAGAGCCGGCTCTTCTTGTGGTAGCGGTTGAGCACCACGTGCGTCTTTTCGCGGTCGATGTTGAGCTTGGAGAGAATGCCGGTGAAGCACACGGTGTTGCGAATCGTCGGCAAGTCCAGAGCCGAGACCAACAGCACGGTGTCGCACAGCTCCAGGATCTCCACCGTGCGTTCGTCCATCTGACGGCCGATGTCGATCAGCACGTAGTCGAACATGGTCGACAGCGTGCCGACGAGCTCCACCATGTGGCGCCGCGTGATCTCCTCGGACACTTCGGGGCTCGCGGCGACATTCAACAGGTGCACGCCGGCGGCACTCGACACCAGCACCGAGCGTAGCTTGGTTTCTTCGATGGCGCCTTCGGCGAGTGCATCGGTGAGGCTGTAGCGCGCGGGCGCGTCGAGCATCACACCCAGGTCGCCGAAAGGAAAGCTCATGTCGACCAGCACCACCCGCGAGCCGGTGCGCTCGGAGAGCGCGATGCCGAGGTTGGCGGTGATCGACGTGGCACCGATGCCGCCCTTGGACGACAACACCGAGATCACACGGCCGCGCGTCTTGTTCTGAAGGGTGACGCCGGACAGCTGGCGAACGTGCTCGATGGCCTTGTCGAGCTCGGCGCCGTCGATGGGACGCGCCACGAACTCTTGTGCACCGGCGCGGATGCAGGAGAGGATCAACTGCGGCGACGCGTCGTGCGCGCTCAAGATGATGCCAGTGCCGGGAAACTCCATGCGGATGCGCTTGACGAACTCCATCGTGGGCGTAGCGCCCTTGGCCGGCAGCTCGAGCAGCACCAAGTCGGGCTGGAGGCCACGCGCGAGCCGAAGACCGGAGTTGCAGTCCTCGGATTCACCGACCACGCGCACGCCCTTGCCGGCCAGCCAGCGCTTGATGTACGCGCGGGCCGCGGCGTCGCTATCGATGACGACGAGTCGTAAGTTGCGATTGTTGTTGGTAGCCATGATCCTCCCTGTTACTCCACCAAGCGAATACCGGTAAGGAACGTGCCTTCTTCGTTACCGGCACACGGCACGCCGTTCACGTTGACCTTCATGAATCGTCCTATCACATCGTTGCCATCGATCCGTTCCAAGAAGAACGCACCGATCTTGACGACGCGAACCCAGTTGCGGCCCGACTCCGGCGGCACGGACGGATCGAAGAACGGAACCAGCACGACGCGCGGGCTCAAACCGAAGGCGGAGCCGGTGATGGTTTGGCTGGACGAGTTCCAGACCGCGTTAGGATCCTGGTCGATGAGGTCCTGCATGCCTTGCCGCGTCGGTCCCACCATGTTGCCGGGCTCGAGCTGCAAGCGGTCACCCGGCTCGACGGTGAAGCCGTTGCAGTTGGCGATGTTCCAGCGGTACTGCGAGCCACCGGTCTGCGGGTCGGTGCCGCAACCGCAATCGAGCGGTGGCAGGTCGATGGGAAAGAACTGTCCCGACGCAATCGCTTGCTGCGGATTACCGACCTTCAGCACGATCGCTTGCCCGACGTCGCCCGGCGCGTTGTAGCCGGTCAGGTCCGGGTCGTAGCTCTCGCCGACCTCCATCGTGCCGTTGCCATTCACATCGTCCCAGCGGTCGGGAACGGACCACGGCTTGACGCAATTGGTGGCGCACACGTCATAGATTTGTGCCGCTGCCACCGCGCTGACGTCGGTGAGATTGGCGCTGATGGGGTTGACGATGCGCAGGAAGTAGGTGCGCAGCGGGTCGCCCGTGGCTTCGGTGCGGTGCGTGCGCACGCGGATCATTCCCGGCTCGGGAAAGGTGATGTCGTCTTCGGTGATGGTGACCGGGCGGCGCACGTCCTGCACCGCCTGATTGTTCGACGCGATGGCGACGGCGCGCTCGATGGCGGTCGCTTCCGAGCCGGTCGCCAGTCCGGTGGCACCGGCCAGCGCAGCGGCGTCGGCCGCGGCTTGCAGCTGATTTTTGGTCGTCATCAGCATGGCGCCGTCGATGGTGAGCACGGCGAACGAGAACAGTGCCACCAGTGCCACGGCTGCCATGATCATGATGCTGCCGCGATCGTTATTGAGCGTGGTCTGCATCGCTTTCGTCCTCGTGAGTGTCATCGTTCGGCGCGCCATGGTGATCACTTACCTTCGCTGTCGTCGGCCGTCGGCAGCTTCACTTCGGTGCCCGCCGGGAGCGAACGCACCAGCTGCGGCGACACCACGATCAACAACTCGCTCTCGGTATGAATCGTGCGCGTGTCGCTGAACAGGTAGCCGAGGAGCGGAATGTGTCCCAGGATGGGGATGCGGGTGCGAACCTTGTTGGTCTCTTCCATGATGAGCCCACCGATCACCAGGGTTTCTTGGTCGCCCAGCTCGACGGTAGTCTCCGCCTTGCGCGTGCGCAGTGCCGGAATCTTGAAGCCCGAGATCTCGATGGCATTACCGTAGTCCAAGCTGCTCACCTCGGGCGCGACGACCAGGTTGATGACACCAGTGTCGACGATGGTGGGCACGAAGCGAACCTTCACACCGAACTCTTTCCATTCGATGGTGATGGTGGTTCCCCCCGCGACACCCGCGCTCGCCACCGGCACCGGAATCTCGCCGCCGGAGAGAAAGTTGGCTTCCTCGCCGCTGGCGGCGATCACATTGGGCTCGGCCAGCACGTGCAGCACACCATTGCTTTGCAGCGCGCGAATCACGGCCGCGACTTCGTCGTTGCCGCTAACGTAGCGGAACAGCGCCGATACGCCTTCCACCGCGTTGCCGCTGAAGATGGGCAGCGGCAGCTGCGGCGTGGCGATGGATCCGCCGAAGGTGGCCCCGCTCCACGTCGCCCCGTCCTGCTCGGTCTTGCCGAACAGGTCGAAGCCGAGCTCGAGCGCCTTGTTGCGGTTCACTTCCGCGAGCTTCACGCGCAGCTCGATCTTTTGGTCGCTGAAGGGTCCGCGCACCGTCACGTTGAAGACGCGCGAGACGTTGTTCTCGTCCCAGATGACGACGGTGGTCAATCCGATCTTCTTGCCGTTGATGAGGACTTCTTGCGGCCCCGCCACCACCACGTCGGCGACGTCGGAGTCGGCGATAGACACGGTCTTGACCTTGGCGTCCAGCTTGTGTGTGATCGACTGTCCGACGATCACGTCGAGCTGTGGATTCTTCGCCGCCGCTACGCTCGGAGCGCACAGGGCGACGACTGCTGCCAGTAGGGACAGGTTGCGTATTTTCGTCGTCAGAGAGGACATTGTGTTCTCCATTTCGGTAGCGAGCGATCGCGCGGGATTAGTCACGCTTCGACACCTTTTCGTCGTTCGGCGATTCCTGTTTGGTGATCTTGCCGTCGCGGATGACGGTGAACGTGTTCGGCTCCACCGGGACGGGCTCCTTGGTGGTCACTTCCGTTCTGACCGGCGCCGGACGATAGACGGTCTTCTTCTCGGTGCTGCCGAGGCCCAGCACGGTGCGCACGTCCTTCGAGCTCGCGACGACCACGCTGCGGTCCACCGGGTTGCGCAGCGCCAGGTGCACGCTGCCTTGATCGACGGCCAGGGCAAGCTTCTCCGCCCCGTCCGGGTCGACGAGCACGGTGACGGTTTGCACCGTGACGTTTTGATTGTTCTTGGTTTCGGTCTTGGTGCCGGACGCGAGTACTTCGGCGTCCTGTAGGATGGTCTTGGTGACGGCGTTGAGCACGCCACCGACGTTGTCGACCGTCACCAGCACGTCGACGCGGTCGCCCGGCAGCACGAAGCCACCCACGCCGGTCACTTCGTTGACCTTGACGCTCATCGCGCGCATGTCTTCCGGTACACGAACCGAAAGGCCGCCGCCGATGGCGGACAGTTTGGACGCGAGGATGGGCTCGCCGGCGACGACGAACACCTTGGTCGTCTGGTGCAGCACGCTGTCGATGCTGGCGTAGCAGCCGGCGGGCACCGACGACTTGGGAAACTCGGCGACTTTGAGATGCTCTTCTTTGAGCATCGTCCCGAACGTCAGGTCGCCGTTGGCAACCACCACCGGCCGCGTCTCGGGAGCCTTGGCTTCCGCAATGGGCATTTCCTTCAAGTAGAAGTACACGCCCGCAGCCGCCATGCTCGCCATGACCAGCGCTACCACGATGAATAGAATTCCTTTTTTATGCATGATCCACCCCTAGGTTGCCTGCTATCAAAGCGACTCGTGTCGCATGACCGACGTCGCGCTCAAGGGAATCGTTCCTCTGAAATCAAGGATGCGTACCGAGAAGACCTCAAAATCCGCCTGCACCGTCACCGTGACGCGACGGTCGGGATCCATCGGGTCGGGCGGAACGACCGCGATGGCAGTGGGATCCACGTTGGCGGCGTCGCACACTTCGCGCACGCGCGCCTCGACTGCGGGAACATTGGGAGCGGTGACGGCGGCGAGCCGCACTCCCTCGCGCGCAGCCGACGTGAGAATGTTCATCGTCATCCACGCGCGTCCAAACTCCGTGATGCCAAACGACACCAGCAACAGCAGCGGAAACACCAACGCGAATTCGATGACGGCGTTGCCGCGATTGGATCGCACGAAGGAAATCAAGCTGCGAGCCACGCGTAACCTGCCAATGTGGTAAGTGAACCGATACCGATGGCGACGCCGTACGGCATCGTCATGCCCGCCGGCGTTGCCGCGGGCGCGTCGAACTTGCGCTTCAAGAACGGAATGTTGATGAAAAACAGAGCGAGTAAATCGCCCAGCAACTGGCCGCGGCGCATGAGCAGCGCAATCGCAATCACGCCGCCGAGCACGGCCGAAACCAGCATGGCGATGACGGCGGGAACGGGGCCGAAGAAGGCGCCCACCGCGGCCGCCAACTTGAGATCGCCCATGCCGATTCCCTTGCCGCAATGAACTGCCAGCAAAACTACCGGCGCGATGACCGCACCGGCGACAGCGAGACCGAGACCGAGCCAACCCTGCAGTACCAAGCGCACCAACAGGGCGGCGGCGATCGCCGGAAAGGTAAGGGTGTTGGGGATACGCCTCGAACGAAGATCGGTGACGATGGCAACGCCGACCACGATCGCGATCGGTATTGCTGTGAAGTATTCCAGTGCAGTGGACTTCATGGTATCGACCAATCCGTGAGGCGTACCCCCGACCCTATCGGACTAAGGAGCCAACGCGCCTTGGACGCGGACGTAGATGGCGTTGACAAGCGGACCAATCGCACGAAGGGCGGCGATGGCAACGATCGAAATGAACGACGCCAACAGCGCGTACTCGACCATGTCCTGACCGTCCTCTTCGCGGATGAAGCGACGAAGGTTGTTCATGTTCCTTCCTTTCAGAAGGTTCAGTTGCAGAAACGAAGAAGCCGATTTAGCAAACCGTTCCGAAAGACTCGGAACCGTGGCGGGAAAGGCAAGGCATGTGCCGAGCACTTGCCGGCGGTTTGCGGCCTGCGCTGCACGGGCGCAATTACGGCAGTGATAAGTAATTAGTGGACAGCGGTGCGGGCACGGCGGGGGGCGGCGAAGAAAGCGACTTGGGGCAAGGACCGCGCTAACTGTTCTAATCAGGCGGTTTCCCACTGACGACGCGAGCACTGTTGCGCGCCGGGTAGCAGCGAATGCCGGAATGTCCCGCGATTTCGCGGAAGACCGCAAAGTTTCTGAAACGTCCTCCCCATCGGGGCGGTCTCAAGGGAGCATGAATACCGCTTACCGCACCTTCCCGTTGCTCTGCTGGCTTGCCACTGTCGTTGCCGTGAGTAGCTGCAGCAACCCCGGCGACAAGGTGGACTCGTCCTTCGATACGTCGGTCGCGAATCCCGCGTATAAAGGAGAAGGTCCGCGGGTGCTGTTCGACGACGCGCACCACAACGTGCACCGGCCGGGCAAGAGCTACCGGCCGTTCGTCGAGCTATTGAAGTCTGATGGGTATTCGGTAACGCCTCTCCGGCGCCCCGTCTCCACCGACGAGCTGCGGAAGTATGCCGTGTATGTGATCGCAGGCGCCCTCGGAAGGAACGAAACCAACGACGCGCCTGCGTTTACGGATGAGGAGTGCGATGCGGTGCGAGAATGGGTGTCGGGCGGCGGATCGCTGCTATTGATTGCCGATCACTTTCCATCGGGGCGCGCAGTGGATAATCTGGCGCAGCGCTTCGCCGTTCGCATGGGTACGGGCGCGGTCGAAGATTCGGTCCACTTCGACCCAAGCTTCGAAAGCAGCCACATCGTCTTTTCGCGCGAGAACGGCGGGCTCGTTTCGCATCCCGTCACGAACGGCCGCGATGAGAGCGAGCGAGTCGAGCGCGTGCTCGCGTTCACGGGCGATGCGCTCTCCGCCGCACCACCTGCCGTCATGTTCCTCGTTCTTTCGAGCGATGCAATGGCGCGCGCGGCGAGTACCACGGTGCGCAAGCATGGCGGCGATGTCATGGTCGATGTAACGTACGGCGATCCGACACCGGTTGCGGGGCGCGCATTCGGAGTATCACTCGAGTACGGCAAAGGACGCGTCGTGGTATTGGGCGAGGCGACCATGTTTACGGCGCGCCTGCGTCGAGACGACCACCGCCCAATCGGAATGAATACCCCCGGGTACGACAACCGCCGCCTGGCTCTCAACATCCTGCACTGGCTCTCGCGAGCGCAGTAGCCCCCCACCGTGCTTTTCCGTGGCTTTCTCGATAATGCGTCGTGTGAAGCCGCGCTCATGCGTTCTTAAACACTAAGATCAATTGTTTCAACCACTTCCCTCCCAGCCATGTGTGAATTCCCTTATGCGTAGTCGGTGGGTCTTTGCCCCTTCTTTATGGGGAGGCCCCTAGGAGTTTCCCCCTGAGAAAAACCTGACGACACGGGTCTCGGAAGGAGCTCGTCGATGGATGTCTTAAGACGGATGATCGACTTCATCACCCACGGCACGGATCGTCCGGGGCGCCGGCTGGTCGCGTACTACATTATTTTAGCCGCGATAGCTTGGCCGCTGATGTATCTCTTCCCCGTCGTCGACCGCTCGCTGGGCGGCGACGAATTCGACGCGCGCGCCAGCTCCCAGCAATTCGAGGGGTCCGGCTCGCAGGTGCTCGTCGACGCGCTCAATACCAATACCATCCGCGGCCTCGACGCCGAGCTCAACCCGCGCGTCGAGCTGGCGCTGAGCACATTGATCATCTTAGTGGGCGTCCTCCTGCTCATGTTGCCGGTGTCGTGGGTCTACATGACCACGCGCTATAACAAGGGCCCAGACCAACAAGTCGCACAAATCCTGATATTCCTTCCGTTGGTGGTCGCCGGCATCGTGCTGGTGGTGCAGCACAGCCTCGCACTCGCGTTCAGCTTGGCCGGCGTAGTCGCGGCCGTTCGCTTCCGCTCTACTCTGCGTGACGCGCGCGATCTGGTGTTCATCTTTTTGGCCATCGCGATGGGATTCGCCGCGGGCGTACAGGCCCTGATTCTGGGCGCCATCCTTTCCGTACTGTTCAACTTCGTTCTCCTGCTGTCGTGGCGGTACGACTTTGGGCGCGCGGTTCTGGCGCCGTCTTCGGATGCCAAGTGGAGCGAACCGCTGCGCGAGCTGGCCAAGGAGGGCGAGAACGGAAACGTGCCGGACCGTGATTTGGTCATCGCCCTGGATCAGAAGGCAGCCAAAAACCTCTCCGAGCGTTTCGACCGCGTGCGCAAGCTGGTCGGCCCGCCCAAGAAGAAGCCGCGCTACAACGCCGTCGTGATGATCGTCACCGACAAGGTCCCGGAAGCGCAGAAAAAAGTCGGCGACGTGCTGGAGAGCATCGCGCGCCGCTGGCGCCTGGACGAAGTCGTGTCCAATGTGGGGAAGCCGTCGGAGCTGTCCTATTTGGTGCGCATTCCGAAGTCCGTCAGCAAGGATCAGCTACTGACCGAGGTCGTTGCCAAGGCGGGCGACGACATTATCAGCGCGGACATTCGATTGGCCGAAGAGGCCCAGATCGACGCGGGGTAAGGGATGAAAACCACTCGGCTGGCTTTGACCATACTAGCGGTTTGGCTCACGTGCGCGTGCAGCGGCGGTGAGGGCCCGTCCGAGACCACGATGTTGGAAGCACGCGCGGCGCGCATCAGCAAGTCGCTGGCTGACAGCACGAGTGCGGCCGACGCGGACAAGCCCATTGCGCGCTGGAATCTCCCCGCGGAGCTGGCCGAAATCTCGGGCCTCGCGCTGACACCCGACCAACGTCTCTTTGCGCATAACGATGAGACCGCGCGCATCACCGAGATCGACTACCGACGCGGCACTATCGTCAAGCACTTCGTGGTCGCGGAGACGGGGGACTTCGAGGGCCTGACCTACGCGGGTGATCATTTCATTCTGCTGACGAGCAACGGTGTGCTGTACGAGTTCACGGAAGGCGAAAACGGCGAACGCGTCGACTGCACCACGCTCGACTTGCAGCTCGGCAAGGAATGCGAGTTCGAAGGTGTCACCTACGACGCCAACACGAATTCCCTCGTGCTCGCGTGCAAGAACCCGGGCGACAAGAAGCTCGAGGACGCAATCGTGCTCTACCGCTACCCGTTGAGCGGGGGCGACGGGGCCAAACCGACCATGCAGGTCATCCCCCTGGCCGACCTGAAGGAAAATACGTGGAAAAAGCTGCGCCCGACCGACATTACCGTCGATCCGTCCAGCGGCAACTACGTCATGGTGTCGGCGCAAGAGAGAGCACTGCTCGAGATCACTCCCGCCGGCGAAGCCGTGGTGGTGCGCTCGCTGGGCGACCGTCATCCCCAGGCGGAGGGTGTAGCGGTTACTCGCGACCACATCCTTATCATCAGCGACGAAGCAAGCAGCGCGGCTGCCACGTTGACCCTATATCGCTGGCCATGACACGGAGCTCGACCTCATGCACAAACACGTCCGCATCAGTTGCACCGGTCTGTTCACGATTGCGCTCGCGCTCGATGCGGCGACTCCCCGTGCGCAAGTCGAGCCTCCGCCGCCTCCCGGCACGCCCAAAGCAACGGTAGCGGCGGGCAAGCGCTATGACGCGGGCTTTCTTCGCCGCGGCATTCTCGGCGCCACCTACCGCGACCTGTGGACGACACCGATTACGGTGCCCGTGCTCGACCTGGAGTCGTACGCCGGCGGCATCGAGCCGTACAAGATCGGCGGCGGCAAGCAGACCAAATCGCTCCGGTTCAAGAACGCGGCGGGCTACGAGTACGTGTTCCGCCTGGTCGACAAAGAACACACCAATCCGCCGCCGGGCTGGGAAAACACCATCATCGATTGGATCGCGCGCGATCAGGTGAGCTCGCACCATCCGGCCGGTGCCATCGTCTCCGACACGCTGCTCGCTTTGGCCGGGGTGATCCATCCCAGCCCGATGCTGGTCATCATGCCCGACGATCCCGCGCTGGGGAAGTTTCGCAAGGAGTTCGCCGGGCAGCTCGGCTCCATCGAGCAGTACCCCAACATGCCGGACAGCGGCAGCACGGGATTTGCAGAGGCGTTCCAAATCATCGAGTCGGAAAGCTTGCTGGTATTGATCAACGCCAACTCGAGCGAGCGTGTCGACGCGCATGCGTACCTCACGTCGCGCTTGGTGGACATGTTCGTAAACGACTGGGACCGTCACGCCGGCAATTACAAGTGGGCCAAGCTGAGCCCCGACGGCTTGTGGGTGCCGATCACGCGCGATCGCGACAAGGTGATGCAGGGCTACGGCGGTTTCGTGCCGTGGGGCGGCAAGGTGGTGCAGGAGCTGGTGGACTTCACCGACGAGTATCCGCACATGAGTGCCTTGACGGTGCACAGCCGCGACATGGATCGCCGTTTTCTAGCCGACCTGGAGAAGTCGGAATTCGACTCCATCGGCGTCTTCCTGAAGAACGCGTTCAGCGACGAGGTACTGGAAGCCGCCATCCACCGGATGCCCGCGGAATACCGGGCCAGCTGGCCGGAAACCGAGCGCAAGCTCAAGACGCGTCGCGACGCGCTTCCCACCGAGACCACGAACTTTTACGAGTACATCAAGGACGACATCGACATCCACGCCAGCGACGCGCCCGAGGTGGCGACGGTGAACCTGCTCGACGACCACCACGTCGACGTGGAAATTCGCGATCAGCAGGCGCAGCCGTTCTACTGTCGCACCTTTCACACCGCCGAGACGCGCGAAATCCGGCTGTACATGCACGGCGGCGACGACCGCGTCCATGTCATGGGCGACGGCAATCCCCACATGGACATCCGCATCATCGGCGGCGATGGGGCCAACAACATCACGGACACGTCGCGGATCGCGCCGCATTCCGACGAAGTCAAGATCTACGACCATGGGCGCGTGAGCGGCACGCGCTACGGTCCGTTGGAGGAAAAGCCGAAAAAGGTAGAGGACCAGGACAAAAAGGACGATGAAGACGAAGGAAAGGATGTCGGCGAAAAGAAGGATCCCGACGAGGACGACATCGATCCCGATTTCGACCGCCGGCCGTGGTACGAACACGCCTATCGCGTGCGCGACCTTCCGCGCGACTACGGCGCCAACACCACCCCGGTGGGAAGCCTGAAAGCGCCGGGCGATCTCGGTCTGGTGCTCGGCTTCGGCCTGCAAAAGACGCGCTGGGGTTTTCGCAAGTGGCCTTACTCGAGCAAGATGAAGATTCTTGGCGAATACTCGACCAAGGTTGGCGGATGGCGGGCAACCGCGTTCGGCGACAAGCGGATGGAGAACCAGGAGCTGCACTTCCAAGCCACCGCGCGCATGTCGGAGCTCGAGATTCTCAATTTCTATGGATACGGCAACGACACGCCGGGCGGCCCGGAAGCGCTGTTCGAAGTCCGGCAGCGGCAGTGGGAGCTCTACCCCGTGATTGCCTACCAAGTCGGCACGCGCAGCGACTTCATGCTCGGACCGGTCGCGCGCTATTCGACCACGGACGACATTCAAGGCACGTTTGCCACCGCGGAGCAGCCGTACGGGTATGGCGACTTCGCCCAAGGCGGCGTTCGCCTCGCTCTGTTGAGCGACAGTCGCGATCACTCGCGCGCCCCCGGCCGCAAGATCTTGCTCGATCTCAGCGCCTCGTGGTACCCGGCAATACTGGACGTCACCGAGCCGTTCGGTGCGCTGTCGGCCATAACGGCGACCTACATTACGATCCCGTTCCTCCCGCTCGATCCCATCCTCGCGCTCAAGGCAGGCGGGCGCATGCTGATCGGCGACGTGTTTCCATTTCACGACGCTGCCTTCATTGGCGGGCGCCCGTCGGAGCGCGATTTGCCCCGCGAGCGTTATGCCGGCGATCAATCCGTCTACGGCACGGCTGAACTCCGTATTCCAGTTGTGCAATTTGCCTTACTGCTGCCGTGGGATTTCGGCGTGTATGTTTGGGGTGACGCCGGTCGCGTTTACCTGGACGGCGATTCTCCTGGTGGCTGGCATGAAGCGTCCGGTGCCGGGATGTGGTTGGGAATCCTGAGTCCCGCCACCACGTTGAGTCTCGAAGGAGATTCTGCCGCCGATGTCCTCAGGTTGCGACTTGGCCTGAGCTTTTAGCGCGCTCCCTAGGGGCGCAACGAGTGCATCTCGTAGGAGGACCAGTATGAGTCATCCAGTTCGTTTCTTCATGATTACCGTGGCCGTCGCGGCTCTCGTCGTGGCCGGCATCTACGCACTCGGCGCACCGGGAGATTCCCCCGAGGAGTCGGCGAAGGTTTCGCCGGAGGTTTCAACAGACAAGCTTACCGAAGTCGAGACGAAAACGCCCGCAGTGGCGTCGATGGACGAACAGACCACGCCCGCCGCGAAGACCGAGACGACCGCCCCGCACTCGGAGTCGATGGACAACCGCACCGGCACCTTGTCGAATACCGAGGCGAACGCGGTGGCCGCGTTCGAAAAGAAGGTCAACGATTACAAAGCTATGCGCGACAAGCTGGAGGGGCAGCTCGAGAAGCTCGACGACAATTCCAAGCCCGAAGAGATTGAAAAGCACCGCACCGACTTGCGCGCGCTGATCTCGAAGGAGCGCGCCACCGCGAAGCGCGGCGATTTCTTTACACCCGAGATGGAAGCCCTCGTCCGTAGGCTGTGCAAGTCCGCCGTCGCGCGTGAAGGCGAGGACGTCGAGTCCACTATCAACGATGAAAATCCGGGCAAACTGCCAAGCATCGGCGTCAACGACCGGTATCCGGACGGAATCCCCGTCACGACGATGCCGGCCCAGTTGCTGGAAACGCTGCCGAAACTGCCCGAATACATCGAGTACCGATTCCTCGGCAAGCGCTTCGTTCTGCTCGATGCCGGAGCCGGCATGGTTCTCGACGTTACCCCGGACGTGCTGACGTAGCACGAGGAAGATAGAGGAACACTCGATGACATCGCCGCGTTGGCTCATTCACCTACTGGCCCTCGCCGTCCTGGTGGGCTGCTCTGATTGCAGCCGGGCACCGGAACGAACGACGGGCGCAACCGTCGAGGCGCAACAAGGCGTACTCGAGCCGCCGATTCCTTTGCCTAACGCCAACGGCTCGCTCAAGTTCGCCGTGTTGGGAGATTTCGGCACCGGCAAAGCCGAACAGTACGGTGTGGCCGATCAGATGGTGAAGTTGCGCGAGACGTTCAAGTACGACATCGTCATTACCGTCGGCGACAACCTGTACGGACGCCAGACGGCACGCGATTTCGTCAAGAAATTCGAAGAGCCGTACAAGGCACTGCTGGACAATGGAGTGAAATTCTACGCGTCGCTCGGCAATCACGACATTCGCGAACAACCGTCGTACAAGTTGTTCAACATGGACGGGAAGCTCTTCTACACCTTGAAGGCCAGCGAGGGAGTGCGATTCTTCTTCCTCGATACAACCTACCCCACACCCGAGCAGTACGATTGGATCGAAAACGAGCTCAAGAGCTCGAACGACAACTGGAAGATCGTGGTGTTTCACCACCCCTTGTATTCGTCGGGCGGCCGACACGGCTCGGATACGACGCTGCGCGACAAGTTGGAGCCGCTTTTCGTTCAATACAATGTGAGCGTCGTCCTGCAAGGCCACGATCACTTCTACGAACGCATCAAGCCGCAGAAAGGAATCGTGTACTTCGTGGCCGGCTCGGGCGGAAAGCTGCGGCGCGGGGACATCGACCCCAATTCGCCGTTGACCGCGAAGGGATTCGACACCGAGCTGGCGTTCATGGCCGCCGAGATCCAGGACGACAAGATGTACTTCAACGCTATTTCGGGCAGCGGCAACATTATCGACTCCGGAATCATCGAGCGCCGGATGCCGGTCGACGTCGAAAGCGGCGCGAATATCAAGTCGAAGACCAAGGCGGCGCCGTAGTTCTCTTTTAAATCAGTCGATGGACCTATAAACTGGGAGGAGACCCAAAATGAAGAAACTCATTGCATCGTGGATGGCGCTAGCGGTCGCGCTGGTCGTGGTTCCGGTGTTCGCCGGCGACGACAAGGCGGACGACCTCAAGAAATTGACCGAAGCGACCACCACCATCAAAGAAATCCTTTCCATTCCGGAAAACGGGATTCCGCAGGAGATGCTGGATAACGCGGCGGCCGTGGTCGTCATTCCGGACATGGTGAAGGCGGCCTTCATCGTCGGCGGCAAGGGCGGCGACGGTGTCATGTCGGTACATGGCGGCACCGGCTGGTCGGACCCGGCCTTCATTGAGGCAGGCGGCGGCAGCGTCGGCTTGCAGGCCGGTATCGAAGAATCGGATCTGGTGCTGGTGTTCATGAGCGAGAAGCACGTCAACAAGCTGCTCAACGGCGAGTTCACCTTGGGCGCGGACGCGTCAGTCGCGGCCGGTCCGGTGGGCCGTCAGGCCAGCGCCGGTACCAATGAGAACGCCAAGTCGGCGATCTACGCGTACTCGCGCAGCGCGGGCGTGTTCGCCGGTGTGTCGTTGGACGGCACGAAGTTCGACGTCGACGAGGAAGCCAACGTGCGTGTCTATGGCACAGGCGCGAACGTGCACAACATCGTGCACGGCAAGCAATCCAAGGCGCCGGCGGAGGCCGCGGCGTTCAAGACCACGCTCAACAGCTTGACCAAAGCCGAAAACGTCAAGGCCAAGATGTAAGCGGGTTAGATCCCAAGAATAGTCACGCCCAGCGAGGGGATGAGAGTCGCCGCATGCGGCTCTCGTCCCCTCGCGTTTTTTCGGTGGGTGATTATCGTCGGACGGGGCTGTCGCCGACCGCGCCTATTTCTGGCTCGTCTTCAGCTCGGCGAGTAGATCGCGAATCTCCGCGGCGTCGGGGGCGTTGGGCTCGAGCGCGAGATAGCGCTCGAAGTAACGGCGCGCCGACACGAGGTCCTTCTTTTCGCTCTGCAGGTAGGCAAACCCGAGCGCTTTGGCGGCCAGTGCGTGCGTCGAGTCGATAGCGGCGGCGGCTTGCAAGTGCGGCAGGGCTTGGTCGAAATGGTTCTGCTTGAGCAGCATGGCACCGACGTTGTAACGCGCTTCAGCGTCGTCCGGCTTGAGCGCGGCCGCTTTCTCGTACTCCTTGAGCGCCTCGTCGTGCTGACCTTGCTTCTCGAGCACCGATGCCAAGTCGAATTGGGCTTCGAAAAAATCGGGTTTCAACGCCAGTACGCGGCGGTACTCGGTGGCGGCATCGGCGAGCTTGTCTTGCATCGCCGCGCAACGGGCGAGGATGAAGCGAACCGCATATTCGTATTGGCCGGCGCCGAGCTTCAGGATCTCGTTCGCTTTGCCAGTGGCGGTGGCGCAGTCGTTCTTCTCCAGCGCCTGATAGCTTTCCTCGTATAGCTTGGAAGCCTTGTCGCCCATCGCTTTCTGGGCGGCGGCCGCTTCGCTTTTCAGCACGACCTTGGCTTCGACGGTCTCGATCTGGCGCGGCGACGTCGACCAATCGAACTCTTGGGTGTAGGTGGTGAACCCCGCTTTTTCGAAAAACGCCTCGTAGCGGGCGTGCGGAATCATGCGACGGTCAAAAGTACCGTCTACCTTGGACGTGAACTCGATGCGCGCGCCCGTCGCGACATCGCGCAGCGTAATGCGCACGGTCGAAATGGGCATGCCGTTACCGTCCACGACGATGCCCTTGAAGCGATATTCTTCTTGCAGCTGCGCGTGCACGATGGGGGCGGAGACGAGCAAACACAGAACGACTACTATCCGGCGAATCATGGTGCAACCTCCATCGTCTCCGTGACTATGGCCACGTCATCGGCGCCCGCACCCCGGCACACATCCATCGCTTGCACGACCAGGCCGTACGGCACGGTATCCTCGGCGTTGACGAAAATAATCTTGTCACCGCCCCGGCCGGCGAACACTTGCTTCAGACGCGGGCCCAGTTGTGACAGGCCGACCTCGTCCTTGTTGAGCAGATAGCGCCCATCG
>JAICFA010000023.1 GCA_025923935.1 Candidatus Krumholzibacteriia bacterium | reverse complement strand
TGAAATCGGCCGGAGTATCGGGAAGCGCGCGCGCGTACTCCACGATTTCGTCGAGCCAACGCAGGAAAATGAAGTGATAGACCGCGGCGTGCTCCAGTTCCACGCCCGCGTCCGAGACCGATGTCGCCACCATGCCCGCGATCCGCTCGAATGCCAGCGCGCGCGCACTCGCGTTGGGAATCACGCGCGTCGTCTCGAGCAGCCCGAGGGCGTCGATCATGCCGTGGTTGTTGTCGCGGTCGAATTGCTCGGGCGGGACGAGGTGGTCTTGATGGCTGCGGATGCACTCGCGCAGCCTCGCGACCACCTCCGCATCCGGCTCCGCGCGCTGCTCTTCCGTCTTGAGGTAATAGACGAACACCATGGCACGGTAAGCGAATGTCATGGGCTCGCCCCACAGGTGCGGTCTCAATCCGGCGGTCACGTGGACGTCGTACCAACGCGCGAGCCACTGCTTGGCGAGCGCGCGGTCGCTCCCGCGGCGCGACGAGAGCAATGGGAGGAGAAACCTCAGCTCCTCCATCTGCATCCACCACGAGTACTCGGCGTGCGCTTCCTTTCTCCATGCGAATTCGCTGACGTCGACGGGCGCGTAATGCTGGACGCGCACCTTTCCCGAACGTAGGAGTTCTAGGTCGCCGTCTTGGATGAAACGCGCCCGATTGAGCTCGTAGTAGACCGGCGCGTCGAAGAGGTCGGCGCGCGGCACCGTGTCCAGTACCACGGTGTAGGAATCGACAGGAGAAGACGGCTGGGAGGCGGCCGCCGGCAGGGCTGCGGCGAGCGCGAGCGCGAGTCCGAGCAGGATGGACGCTCGGCGACCGTGTAGTGGCGAGATTTGAATCATGGAGCGGTGATCCCCGGAACGAGCAGCCGGCGCCGCCGACTGTAACTCCCTATCTCGCTTTGGATTGTAGCCGCAGCGAAGGGCTGCGTAAAGCATGGCCGCTCGGCCCGGCCCATGCTATGGTGCCCGATGCCGTGCGTTCGGCAGCGATTATGACCCACAACCCGACACATCCCGAAGAGAGGCGTCCCACGGCGGTGGTGCCACCACCGACGCCGCCCGTGGCTCCGCCCGCGACGCCGGTCGAGAAACCGAAGGGCCCGCGTAGGCCCTGGCGTCGCTGGACCCCGCGGCAAATGGTCATCGGCGGCGCGGCACTCTTCTTCGGCGTCCTTTTCGCGGCATATCAGTACTTCTCCAGCGATCTGCCCAGCACCTCGCGCCTCGAAATGATCGAGCCCACGCTCAAGACCGTCGTGTACGGCGCGGACTCGAGTGTCGTGGGCCAGTTCTTCGTCGAGGACCGCGCGCTCGTCCCGCTGGCCGACCTGCCCCCGCACCTCATCGACGCCTTCGTGTCGGTCGAAGACCGGAAATTCTATTCGCACTGGGGCGTGGACTTGTTCGGCATTTCGCGTGCGGTCATCAAGAACGTCATGGCGGGCCAGACGGTGCAGGGCGGCAGCACCATTACGCAACAGCTCGCGCGCAACCTGTTCGACATGTTCGAGAACACGCTGACGCGCAAGATCAAGGAAGCGCTCTTGGCGATGCGCATCGAGCGCGCGTACTCCAAGGACGAGATCTTGGAGATGTACTTGAACCAAATCTATTTCGGCGGGGGCGCGCACGGCGTCGAAGCGGCGGCCCAAACCTTCTTCGGCAAACCGGCCAAGCAGCTTTCCATCGGAGAATCGACGCTGCTCGCCGGACTCCCCAAGAATCCGCGCGACTACTCCCCCATCAACCACCTCGATCGCTCGCTGCAGCGCCGCTCGGTGGTGCTCAATTCGATGGTGGACACGCACAAGCTCACACGCGCCGAGGCCGACTCCATCGACGCCACTCCGGTCGAGATCCGGCCGGGCAAGAGCGACCGCGACGAGTACGCCGCGTACTTCTTGGAAGAGATCCGTCAGTACTTGGAGAGCAAATACGGCGCGGATCGCGTGTACCGCGATGGCCTCAAGGTTTACACCGGACTCGACCTGGCGCTGCAGAGTGCGGCGGAAGACAGCATGGAGTCGTACTTGCGGCGCATCGAGACCGCCCGCGGTTACAAACAGACGCGCGCTCGCTACGAGCAGGCCTTGGCCAAGGGCGACGACGTGGGCACGCCGAAATACTTGCAAGGCGCGGTGGTGGCCATCGACGTGAAGACGGGATTGGTCAAAGCGATGGTGGGCGGCCGCAGCTTCAAGGACAGCAAGTTCAACCGCGCGGTCCAGGCCAAACGCCAGCCGGGCAGCTGTTTCAAACCGTTCATCTTTTGCGCGGCCATCGAAAACGGCTACACGCCCGCCGACATTCTGCTGGATGCGCCCATCGTGCTCGACCTTCCCCACGGCGACGTGTGGAAGCCGGAGAACTATTCGAAGACGTTCGAAGGCGAGGTGACACTGCGCCACGCACTCAACATGTCGATCAACATCGCCGCGATTCGCTTGTTGATGGCGATGGGTCCGGGCGAAGCCATCAACGTCGCGCACCGTTTGGGCATCAAGTCGGATCTCGAGAACGTGTATTCGCTGGCACTCGGTGTGTCGGAAGTAACGCTGATCGAGCTCACCAACGCCTACGCCACCGTGGCTGCGGGCGGCATGCGCGGCGAGCCCATTCTCATCAAGCGCCTGGTCGACCGCGAAGGCCGTGTGCTGGAGGAAAACTCCATCCTGCGCGAAGAGGTGCTCGACCCCAAGGTGAACTATATGCTCACCAGTTTGCTGGCGAGTGTCATGAACGAAGGCTTCGGCCGCGGCGCGCGTATGGCGGGCTTCAATGAGCCCGCCGGCGGCAAGACCGGTACCACCGACGAAAACACCGACGCGTGGTTCGTAGGCTTTACCCAAGACCTCGCGGTCGGCGTGTGGACCGGTTTCGACGAAAAGAAGACGATGGGCGACGGCATGACGGGCGGTGCGGTGTCGCTGCCCACATGGTCGGCGGTGTTGAAAGCGGCGTACCGCGGCGGCCGTCACGCCGCCGCGTTCCCTGTGCCCGAAGGCATCGAATCGCGCGTGATCTGCGAAGCCAGCGGACTCTTGGCAACCGAATCGTGTCCGCAAATTCGCCGTGAAGTGTTCATTGCGGGGAGCGAGCCGCAGCGGCCTTGTGACCGCCACGGCTCGGGTTCCGATACCCCGGTACAGGATCTACAATCGCTCGAAGAGCTCGATCGCGAAAGCCTGGATGAGGATTGAGCGTCGAGACTTCGCGATTGATTCCTCGACGCGATTTTCGTCGCGCGACTAATGCACGGTATTGTGTTCTTCGCGCGACGGTATGAGCGGAGAGGAACAATCGCGAAGTCTTCAAACAGCAGCGTGATTGGGCATCACGCCCAAGAGTGATTTGAACGTCTCCACTTTGCCACGGCGGAAATACGACCGCGGCACGCGCTTCGAGATTCCACACATCACTTCGTAGCAGATGGTGTCGCCCCAGGCGGCGAGATCGTGGAAGGTGAGCGTTTCTCCCGCTTGCGTCCCCACCAACACCACTTCGTCGCCGGCGCGCGGCGTTTCCGGCAAATCGGTGAGGTCCACCATCGTCATGTCCATGGTGACGCGTCCCACGATGGGAACGCGGCGCCCGCCCGCCAGCATCATGCCTTTTCCGGACAGGTGGAACGGATAGCCGTGGCCGTATCCCACCGGTACGACGCCGATGACGGAGTCGCGCGCGGTGACGAAGCTGCGCGCGTAGCTGATCGACTTGCCCTGGGGAACACGGCGCACGCGCACGATGCGCGTCTTCCAGCTCATGATGGGCGCGACGTCCACACCCGGCTTCTCGCCCGAGGGATGGAGTCCATACGCGAGCAGTCCGGGGCGCACTAGATTCATGTGCGACTCGCGCACGCCGTCGACGGCCGCACTGTTGGCGCTGTGCACCATCGGAATTGCGACACCGGCCGCGCGCAAGCGCGCCACCAAATCCAAGAAGCGCGCGACTTGGCCGCGCGTGTAGTCGGGATCGCTGTCGGAGACGGGGAAGTGGGTGTAGACGCCTTGCAACCGCACCGCCGCGACCGCAGCGATGCGCCGGATCTCGTCGAAGGCGTCGTCTTCCGCGACACCGGTGCGCCCCATGCCGGTGTCGACTTCGACGTGCACCGCGACCGGTGCGACGTTCTGGCGCGCGATGGCTTCCGCGAAATCGCCGCCGGAAAGCGTGATACCGAAGCCGTGGCGAGCCACGACCGGAATCTCGGTCTCGAGAATCGGGCTCAGGATGAGAATGTGGTTTTTGATTCCGGAGTCGCGCAGCTCCAGCGCCTCGTCGACGGTCGCGACACCGAAGAGGCTCACGCGCGACTGCGCGGCGTGGGAGACCTGCACGGCGCCGTGGCCGTATGCGTCCGCCTTCACGGTGAGCAGAATGCCGACGTCGTCGCCCACCCAGCGCTGCACGTGCTCGAGGTTGCGATCCAGGCGGTCGAGGTCGATCTCGAGCCAAGTCGGAAGGCGCTTCATGGGTGCGACGCTAACGCCGGGAACAAAAAACGGTCAAGCAATTCGGCGACGTTCCCGCGCCATTGGTGAGCGGTCAGCGCGAGCCGGCGGTGGAGGCACCCATGCCGCCGTGGTCGATGCGGGCCCAGAAGGTGTTGAACTCGAACTCGGGGGTCTGCTCCGCGGTGTGGCACGTGCGGCAGGTGCCTTTCGCCACCATGTCGGTCTTTTGCGCGGGGTCCTTCGCGTGGACCGCACCGTTGCCGTGGCACGCCTCGCACTGGACGTTGGTCAGGTGCGGTGTGGCACTCGCGTTGACGAACCCGCCCTGCTTGAAAAAGCCGGTGGTATGGCAAGGCGTGCAGTCGCGGTCGAAGTGCCGGTTTTGCGACGCCAGCCGCTCGAAGGCGTGCGCGTGCCCCGTCGACTTCCACTTCTCGAAGATGGGTGCATGGCACGCTTGGCACGCGTCCGCGCCGGCGAAGGTCGTTACCGCGTGCGTCGGCAGTGCTGCCTTCTCGCGCGCCACGACCTCCATGTCGTACGCGTTAAACAGCTTCGCGATGGCCTCGTCGTCGCCGTACGACTTGTCGAGCCCGACCACGTCGTTGGTGAGCCGCACCACACGCTTTTCTTTGGAGATCGATCCCGTCGCGACGCCGACGTACATGCCCTTCGCCGCCACCTGCACCACGTACGGTTCACCCCAGCGCTTCACCTGTCGCACCGGCAGCCCGTCGTGGCCGTTCACGATCACGTCCACTCCCTTTAGCAACTGCGCGAATTGGTTCACCTCGCTGCGCCCCATGTGCGACAGCACCACCACCACGTCGACGTTCGGGCGCAGTGCGTCGACTTCCGCCTGCACGGCCACGGCCGGGTCGCGAATCTCGAGCGACCCGGGCTGAACTTGGGGCGGAAACTTGAGCGCTACGCTCACCACCCCGATGAGGCCGGCGCGCAGACCGGACTTGAGCGTCACCACCCGCGACGGCGCAAACAAGAGCGAATCGCTGGCGGCATCGGCCAGGTTCACGGCCAGCACCGGGAGTCCGATCTCGCGCGCGCGTGTGCGGAAATAATCGGCGCCGAAGCCGAACTCGTTTTCGCCCGGCACCAGTCCGTCGTAATTCATGTGCGCCATCGACTTCATGGTCAGCTCGGCCTTTTCTTTGCCGTAGTTGATGCTGGCGGAGAAAAAATCGCCCGCGTCGACGAGCAGCACGTCGGCCTGGGTGGTGTCCCGAAAGACACGCAAGAACGTGGCGCGGCGGCCCAGCCCTCCCAAGTCGTGGGTGGCACAGCCGCACGAGCGAATCTCGCCGCGCACGTCATTGGTGTACGCGATCGCGATGCGCTTGGGCTTGCCGCCGAGCACACCGCAGGACGCAAGCAGAGCGGCGGCGGTGACGGCGGACCCGCCGGCAAGAAGTGCACGAAACGTTCGGTTCATAGCGTGTGAAAGCCCCGTATTCTACACGAAGCCCGGTCGCGCGTGCCAACCGAGCAACAAAGCGCTTGACCGGCGGGGGTACCGCGTGGCATTGGTTGGCGTAGCGGGCCCACCACCCGTCCGGGTCATATCCCACCGACCCGATTTCCCCACTTCGAACCGACCCCACACGCGACCCCACGCCGATTTGTGTCCAATCGGACCGGTGCCACCGGCTCGCCTTCGAGACTCATTGGTCTGGACGGAACGGAGGGGTTTGCATGAGCCGCCATTCATTCGCCGGTTGCACCGCTGTCGCCATCGCGTTATCCCTGGCCGCGCCCGCGCGCGCACGAACGGACCTGGCACCGCCCACCAAGGGCGGGGTGGGTCCCAACCGCGTCCTAGTCATCGACGGGTCGACGGTGCACAACGTGGGCGAGCTGCAAATGCACCTGACCAACTTCGGCAACTTTGGCTCGTGGCCCGGCTTCACCTTCCCCTTTTCGGAGCAGCCGTCGGCGCAATGGCCGGCGGGCAGCGGTGTCGAATACTTGTTCACCGCGGGCGTGTGGATCGGGGCCCTCAAGTCGGGTGTGCCGGCGGTAACGACCGCCGCCTTTGCGTTCGAGCTTTTGCCCAGCCAGGACGCGCGCGACATCATGTACCGCGCCGCCGAAGGTGACCGTGGCGGCTCGCGCGCGCCGTCTTCCACGTCGGACGACGATCGCGACGGCCAAGTGGACGAGGACTGGCTCAACGGCTTCGACGACGACCTCGACGGCCACGTCGACGAAGATTTCGCCGCCATCTCCAAACAAATGTTCTCGTGCCAGTACACCGACTACGGCCCGCTTTCCGTTCAGACCAATCCCACCCACAACCCGCTGAACCTGCACGTCCGCCAGGAGAGTTATCAGTGGGAGGAAGACCGCTTCGACGATTTCATCGGCTGCGTTTTCTACGTCACCAATCGCGGCAACGACATCTTGGAAGACGTCTACCTCGGGTTTTTCGCCGACAGCGATTGCGGGCCGCGCGACGCGGATAACTATTCCAACGACGATGGTGCGGCGCGCCTCAACATCCCGGCAGTGTGCGCCGATTTGGGCCCGGTGGCCCTCGACATCGCGTACTGCTACGACGTCGACGGCGACGACGGCGTCACCGACGGCTACTTCGGCATCATGTTCTTGGATCACCCGGTGGATCCGACGGGGGAAAATGGACCGCGCCGCGTGGGCATTGCCACCTACTCGAATTTCGCCGCGCAGGTTCCCTACGAAGACGGCGGCGAGCCCACCAATGACTTCGAGCGCTACGAGCTGATGTCGTCGCGCATCATCAAGCGCGACGCCACCATCGCGCGCGACTATCGCATGCTGATGGTGGGCGGTCCGTTCAAGGAGTTTCCGCCCGACTGCACCATGAAGGTGCAAACCTGTTTCGTGATCGGAAAGCGCACCGAGGGATTGATCGAAAACGGTACTGCGGCGGTACTGACCTTCGAAGGCGCGTGGTTCAACGAGGACGACGATCCCTCGACCGGAATTGCCGGGCGCGAAACTCGCGTCGATGGCCCCGCCACCGTGCAAATCGACACGTGCCGCTTCGGCCCCACCGCACAACCGCGCGTGGTGCCGCGAGGCTCGAGCGTGTGGATCAACAACGACTGTCCGCAAGAAGACATTTTCGCCGTGGCGTGCGGGTACGCGGAAGAGGATAGCGCCAAGTTCATGACCGGCATCGGCGGCAACGAAACGCAGATCTTCTGGCTCATCGGCACGGCTCCGCCGCCGCCCAACATGCGCGTCGACGACACCTCGACGGATGGTGTCTCCATCTACTGGGACAACTTCAGCGAGACCAAGCCCGACGTGAAATCCAACGCATTCGATTTCGAGGGCTACCGAGTTTCGCGTGCGGACGATTGGACGCGCCCCATCGGCACCAACGCCGCCAACGGCCCATCGAGCGAGTTGTGGAAGCTCTTACGCCAGGCCGACATTGTCGACGGCCTCGGCGACGACACGGGCCTCGATCAGTATCGCTACGATCCGATGGCGAAAACCCTGCCGCGCGCGACCAAGCACGCCATGATCGAGACCATGAAGAACTACATGACCACGTATCCCGGCACGCGTCCGCCCTGCCCGCAGGGCATTCCCCCCGAGCAGTGCGACACCTTGTTCCACATCGCCGCGTTCGAGATCGGCGACATCGCCAACGGCCGGCAATACTATCGCTACGTGGACCGCTCTGTTCATCGCGGACGGCCGTACTTTTACTCCGTCGCGGCACTCGATTACGCTCTCAGCCCAACCACCGGGCAACGGATAGCGGGCAAGGTCGGCGATCCGTCGTCGAACTTTGTGTACGTCGAGCCGACCACGCCCTCGCAGCGCGACTACCAATACGACGAAGACGAGGTATACGTCGTTCCGAATCCCGCCACGACATCGACCATGCAGCCCTGGACGCTTTCGCCCAACAACGACGATCCGACCGGCATCAAGGTGGAGTTCCGCAATCTTCCCGCCGACCGCGGCACCATTCGCATCTACACCATCGCGGGCGACCTGGTGGAAGAGCTCCCATTCGATGGACGCACCGGTGCGGGCTCAATGAAATGGGACTTGGTCTCGAGGAACGGACAAGACGTAACGAGCGGCATTTACCTCTTCTCGATCGAATGCGACACCAACGCCGCGTTCAAACGGAAGATTGGCAAGTTTGCGATCATTCGGTGAGGTGAGAATGCGAGATGGAGGGCGTTCGCGCCATCGCGGGCCCGAGTATCTCCTTGACAGTTCCAAGCAAAACGTGGTTCATTATTGGTGATCCCACCACTCGGCTTACCCATTTGTGTAGCTTGAGCAGCAAACACCAGGTCCATGGGTCGGTCTTCCCAGACTAAGGAAGGGCACCGGAATGAGCACGCGTAACCCCTTGTGCGTCGCCATCTTAGTATTGGCGACGGTGGCCCCGTCCGTCTCCCAGGCTCGTCTCGATAAACCCGACGAGGGCCTGACCAAGGGCGGCGGGGGACCCCAACGGATCCTTGTCTTGGATGGCTCCAACGTCCACAACGTGGGCGAGCTCCAAATGCACGTGGGCAACTGGGGTGCGTTTGGCTCCTACCCGGGGTCAGCCAACCCGTTCTCCGAGCAGCCTTCGGCCCAGTGGCCGGCGGGCAGCGGAGTGGAATACCTCTATGTCGCCGGTCTGTGGATCGGCGCCCTAAAAGCGGGTGTCCCCGCCGTCACGACGTCCGCGTACGCCGCGGAGTTCCGCCCCGATCAATCCGATCCGCTCGAGATCGTCTATCGCACCAGTGAAGGCGCTCGCGGCGGCTCGCGTGCGCCGGCACCAACGGCGGACGACGACAGTGACGGGCTCACCGACGAAGACTGGCTCAACGGCGGCGACGACGACGGCGACGGCCGAGTCGACGAGGATTTCGCCGCCATCTCCAAGCAGATGTTCGCCAGCGAGTACACCGACTACGGCACCGCCTCGATTCAGATTTATCCGAACCACAACCCGCTGAACCTGCACGTCCGCCAGGAAAGCTATCAGTGGGAAGAAGACCGCTTCGACGACTTCATCGGTGCGGTGTTCTACATCACCAACCGGGGCAACGACGTTCTCGAGGACATGTACATCGGCTTTTTCGCCGACGGTGATGCCGGCAGCCGCGACGTGGACAACTATTTCGAAGACGATGGTGCCGCGCTGTACCGCAACCCGGTGGTGTGCACCGACCTCGGACCGGTTTCGCTCGACGTCGCGTTCTGCTACGACGTCGACGGCGACGAGGGCCAGACCGACGGCTACTTCGGCATCATGTTCTTGGACCATCCCATCGATCCGACCGGCGAAAACGGACCGAACCGTGTGGGGATTACGACCTACGCCAACTTTTCGGGCAGCGCCTCGTACGAAGACGGCGGCGACCCGACCAACGACTTTGAGCGCTACGAGCTGATGGCGTCCGAGACCATCGAGCGCGATGCCACCATCGGCCGCGACTACCGCATGCTGATGGTCGGCGGTCCGTTCAAGCAGATTCCGCCCGACTGCACCATGAAGGTGCAGACGTGCTTCGTCATCGGCGCGCGCACCGAAGGCTTGGAGATCAACGGATCGGCCGCGGTGCTCACCTTCGAGGGTGCGTGGTTCGACCAGGTCGGCGACTTCCCCAAGCCCAGCGGCTACGGCGGCCGCGAGACGCGCGTCGACGGCCCCGCGACCGTCCAGGTTGACACCTGTGCCGGCGGACCGACTCAACCGCCCACCGTCGTGGCGCGCGGCGATTTCATCTACATCAACAACGACTGCGGCCAGGAGCGGACGTTCAAAGAGGCGTGCGCGATCTCGGACGAAGACAGCTCGAAGTTCATGACCGGTATCGGCGGCGCCGAAACGCAGATCTTCTGGATCGTCGGCACGGCTCCCCCACCGCCCAACATGCGCATCGACGACACCGCCAAAGACGGTGTGGCTATTTACTGGGACAACTTCAGCGAAACACAGCCCGACGTGAAGTCGCTCGCATTCGATTTCGAAGGCTACCGCGTCTTCCGCGCGGACAACTGGAACCGTCCGCCCGGCACCAACGCGGCCAACGGCCCCCCCGCCGAGTTGTGGAAACTGCTCTTCCAGGCGGACATCGTCGACGGTTTGGGCGACGATACCGGCCTGAATCAGTATCGCTACGAGCCGCTCACGAAGATTTTGCCGGCGTCGCGCAAGCGCGACATGATCGAGACCATGAAGCAGTACATGACCGAGTTCCCCAACTCGACGCCGCCGTGCCCGCAGGGTGTCAGCGAAGAAGTGTGCGACACGCTGTTCCACATGGCCGCCTCCGAGCTGGGCGATCTCGAGAACGGACGCCAGTATTACCGCTACATCGACCGCTCGATTCACCGCGGCCGTCCGTACTTCTACGCGGTGACGGCCGGCGACTACGCGCTCGACTCCAACTCGCGCCGCTCGTTGGGCAAGATCGGCGATCCGGCGTCAAACTTCGTGTTCATCGAGCCGGGCTCGCCCTCGCAGAAGGACTACGCGTACGACGAAGAAGAAGTGTACGTGGTGCCCAACCCGGCGACGACCGAGTCGATGGCGCCGTGGACGCTTTCGCCCAACAACGACGATCCCACCGGCATCAAGGTGGAGTTCCGCAACCTCCCCGCGGATGAAGGGACGATTCGCATCTACACGCTGGCGGGCGACCTGGTCGAAGAGCTTCCCTTCGACGGGCGCCACGGCCAGGGCACCATTAAGTGGGATTTGGTCAGCCGCAACGGGCAGGATGTCACGAGTGGTGTGTACCTATTCTCGATCGAGACGGACACCAACGAAGCCTACAAGCGCAAGATCGGGAAGTTCGTGGTAATTCGGTAATCCCCCTCCACCAGGTTACCGCTTCGCACCGGGCGCGGTCGCTGCAAAGCGATCGCGCCCGTTTTTTTCTTCTAATGTAGGGCGCCACGATTGTTCCTCTCCGCTCATACCGTCACGCGAGGAAGCGCAATACTGTGTCTTAGTCGCGTGACGAAAATCGCGTCGGGGGATCGATCGTGTCGGCCCTCCAGCTTTGTCTAACTAGTGATGTGCAGAGGGGAGTTTCTTCAGCTCTTCGGTGATCTTAGGAACGATTTCGAAGAGATCGCCGACCAGCCCGTAGTCGGCGCGCTGGAAGATGGGTGCGTTTTCGTCCTTGTTGATGGCGACGATGACCTTCGAGGTGCGCATGCCGACCAGGTGCTGGATGGCACCGGAGATGCCGACTGCGAAGTACAGCTTGGGATTGACGACCTTGCCGGTTTGTCCCACCTGCATCGAGTGCGGGGCGTAGCCCGCGTCAACCGCGGCGCGCGAAGCACCCACCGTGGCGCCCAGCGCTTCGGCCATTTCATCGAGGATTTTGAAGTTGTCGGCGCTCTTCAGCGAGCGGCCGCCCGAGACGATGACTTCCGCCTCGCTCAAGTCCTTTTTGCCGGTCGAGGTGCGCACGAATTCCTTCACGCGCCCGCGAATCGCATTTTCATCCACCGACACCGCGGCGTCGACCACTTCTGCGGAGCCTCCCGCCGCCGCGGCGGAGAACACGTTGGGACGAATCGACGCCATCTGCAGCGGAGCGACGGATTCCATCTCGGCGATCACCTTGCCGGAGTACACCGGCCGCTTGACGCGCAAGTTTCCGCCGGCCCACTGCACGTCGGTGCAGTCGGTGAAGAGCGAGCCGTTGCAGCGCGCAGCGGCGCGGGCGGAGAGATCTTTGCCCTGCGCGGTCGCCCCGAAGAGGACGACCTTGGCGTCGCACGCCTTGATGATGGACTCGAGCTCCATGCAAAAACCTTGCGACGAATACGCCGCCAGTGCCGCCGACTTGGCTGCGTAGACCTTTGCCACCGGGAGTGTCCGCGCCGACGCCAGCGCCGCGTCGACCGCAGCCGCGTCGCCGACGAGGGCCAGTGAAACCGGCCCGGCGCCTTGCTGGGACAAGTGCGCGGCGGCCGCGACCAGCTCCTTGGTGATCGCCTTCAAGGCACCGTCGCGAATTTCACCGTAGACCAAAATTCCGTTTGCCATGGCTATAAGACCTTCGCTTCCTCGCGCAGCAAGCGCACGAGCTCTTTCGCCTGGGTGGCCGCATCGCCGGGGATCATCTTGACGGCCGGACGCTCGGGGAGATTGTGGAACTTCACGACCTTCGATTTCGAACCGGCCGCGCCCACTTGCTCGGCCGTGAGTCCCGAGTCCGCCAGCCCCACTTTTTTAATCTCTTTCTTTTTCGCTTTCATGATGCCGGGCAGCGACGCATAGCGCGGCTCGTTCAATCCCTTCTCGCACGTCACCAGCGCCGGGAGCGACAGCTCCACCAGCTCGTCGCCGCCCTCCACGCGCCGGCGCGCGGTGGCGGTCTTCTTGTCGTCGGAAAGCTTGAGCTCGGTGACGATGAGCGCCTGAGGAATTTCCAGATACTCGGCGATGGCGGGACAGGTTTGCGCAGCGTCGAAGTCGATGGCCTGCTTGCCGCCGAGAATCAAGTCCGCCGCGAGCGGCTTGATCACCGCCGCGAGCACGCGCGCATTGGCCTGCGCGTCGCCGCCTTCAAAAGCGGGATCGCTGACATGGATGGCGTCGTCGGCGCCCATGGCGAGCGCGGTGCGCAGCACTTCCACCCCGCGCTCGGGTCCCATCGAGACCGCCACCACGGTGGTGTCGTCCTTCAAGCGCTCCTTGATGCGCAGCCCTTCCTCGACCGCAAACTCGTCGTAGGGATTCATTACGAACTTAACACCGGCCGGGTCGATGGATACGCCATCCGCGGCGATCTTGATCTTCGACTCGGTGTCGGGGACGCTCTTCACTAACACTACGATCTTCACGTAGCTCCTCCTGGAGAATTTTTCGTGCGGGAGCCGGCTACCGCAGGCCCTTGAGCAGATGGCGCGCGATGACGATGCGCTGGATCTCGCTGGTGCCTTCGTAGATTTCGGTGATGCGCGCGTCGCGGAAATATCGCTCGACGGGGAAATCTTCCAAGTAGCCCGCGCCGCCGTGAATCTGCACGGCCTCGCGCGCGGCCTCGTTGCTCATCTCGGAAGCAAACAGCTTGGCCATGGCCGCTTCCTTGCCGTGCGGCTGGCCTTCGTCCTTGAGGCGTGCGGCGTTGTATACCAGCAAGCGCGCCGCTTCCAGCTTGGTGGCCATGTTGGCGAGCTTGAACTGCACCGCCTGGAACCTACCAATCGGCTGGTTGAAGGCTTCGCGCTCTTCCGCGTATTTGACGGACGCGTCGAGACACGCTTGTGCGATGCCGACTGCCTGGGCGGCAATACCGATGCGCCCGCCATCGAGCGTGTGCATGGCAATCTTGAAGCCCAACCCCAACTCACCGACGATGTTCGCGGCCGGCACGCGCAAGTCCTCGAACACCAGTTGGACTGTGCTCGACGAGCGCAACCCCAACTTTTCTTCCTTCTTGCCGACCGAGAATCCCTTCCAGCCCTTCTCGAGGATGAACGCGGTGATGCCGCGCGTCTTGTGGTTGGGGTCGGTGCGCACCATGGCGACGACGATATCCGCCTCCGCGCCGGTGGTGATGAAATTCTTGGTCCCGTTGAGGACGTACGAGTCGCCGTCTTTCACCGCGCTCGACACCAAACCCGCGGCGTCGCTTCCCGACCCCGGCTCGCTCAATGCGTATGCACCCAAGAAGGCGCCGCTGGCAAGCTTGGGCAAATACTTCTGTTTCAAGGTTTCGTTGGCGAAATGGACGATGGGGGCGCACACCAGCGAGTTCTGCACCGACATGGTCACACCGGTGGATGCGTCGACGCGGTTCACCTCCTCCAGTGCCACTACCAGGGGAAGGTTTCCCAACCCGGTCCCGCCGTATTGCTCGGGTACGAGCATGCCCATGAAGCCGAGCTCCCCGAGCCGCTTGACCAGCTCGAGCGGAAACGAGCCTTCGCGATTGTGCCGGTCGGCCACCGGAGCGATCTCATTGTCGGCGAAGTTGCGCGCCGTCTCTTGAATCAGACGATGCTCTTCAGTGAGCGGAAACTGCACGAAGCTGCCTCGTTGGATAATGGGGTCGAATGGGTAGAAAAGCCGGCGCCGCGGGCGCGGCGCCGATTGCGACGTGACCTTACGAGACCGAGGGCGCTGCTGTCAACTACCCTAGATGTGGCGCCCGAAACCGCCGGCGCTATTTCAGCAGCACCATCTTCTTGGCACTGGTGAAGCCCGTGGTCGTGAGGCGGTAGAAGTAGACGCCCGAGCCGACCGCGTCGCCGGCGTCATTGCGGCCATCCCATTCGACCACGTGCTTGCCGGGATTTTGCGGCGACCCGACGAGCTCGCGCACGCGCGCGCCGCGGACGTCGTAGACGACGAGACTCACCGGCGACTTCGCCGCGGGATTCGCATCCGGCAGCCGGTACTCGATCTTGGTAGCCGGATTGAACGGATTGGGATAGTTCTGGCCTAGGTTCGCGGTATTGATCGGGACGTACACCCAGCCGCTCTCGTGGACGACAGTACCGTCGGACGCCTCCAAGCGATACGCGTACGTTTCCCCTTCTTCGACGGTGCTGTCGATCCAGCGGATCAGTCCGTCCGCACTCAGTGCAATTCCACCCGATACCGGCTTGAAGTGCTCTTCGCTGCTGCCCGGATCGCAGCGCGTTACCCGGTATTGCCCGTCGCCCACCAGGTCGGTGACGATCCACTGCAGCGCGACACCGCGTCCTTGGCGCGCGAACGAGAAGCTCACGCCGCCGACGGGTGTGGGGACGACGAAGTTCAACCGTCCGTTGTTGTGCAGATTGGCGTGGAAGCGCGGCCACACCGCGTTGGCAGCGTTGTACACGCCGGCGAAGTCCCACACATAAACCGATTTGTCCCAGCCCGCCGCAACCAAGTCGACGAAGCCGTCCTGGTCGAGGTCGGTGACGGTGGGAACGCTGCGCATGGCATCGCCCGTGGAGAGCGGAAATCCGGCCAGCACACCGCCGCCGCGATTCCAGCCCCAGATGTACTTTTCCTCGCTGCCTAGCAGCACGTCGCGCAGACCGTCGCCGTCGATGTCGGCGATGACCGGCGAGGACTCGGTATAAGTCGTAGTCGAATACGTTACCGGAAAACCGGCAATGTCTGCGCCGGTGTCGGTGAGCGCGTACAGTTTGCCGTTGGAGCTGGGTATGAACGTCTCCAGCCTGGCGTCGCCGACGATGTTGGCGAGTGCGGGCGACGGCGCGAAGTAGTTGGCGTTAGGAAGGAAGCGCGTGAACATGGTCGCACCCGTGTGGTGCAGTGCGACCACGGCCGACGACGCGCCGCCCACGTTGACCACGATCTCCAAGTCGCCGTTGTTGTCGATGTCGCCGACAGCGGGGCTGCCGTTCACGTCCCCGCTGAAGCTCACCGGGAAGCCGGGCACGTTGGTGCCGTTATCGTTGATGGCAAACACTTGGTCGTTGCGCGTACCGACGATGATCTCGTCCTTGCCGTCGCCGTCGATGTCCGCTACCGCCGGCGTCGGATAGTGCAGCAACGACACGTTCAACCGCCGCAGCACGCCCGGTGTCGCGGGATTGCCGTCGCCGTCGAAGTACTCGCTGCCGTCGTAACTCCACGCGTACACGACCCCGAGCTCGTCGATGCCGACGATTTCGTTGCCGTACAGACCGTCGAGGTTGGCTGCCACCATCCCCGCGCGAATGTTGTTTTCCACCGAGCGCGGCCAGCCCGGCAGCACCTGCCCCTGATAGTTGAAGACGAACACCTGCTTGGTGTCGCGCGACGCGGCAATGATGTCCAAACCGAGCTTGTGGTCGACGCGCGCGAGTGCCACGTGGGAAACGAAGTTCTGCCCCTGCGTGCTCAACACGCCCCAGGTGACACCGGTGCCGTCGCCGTCCAGGAGCTCGAACCCGTCGTCGTGCCAGGCGTACACTTTATCGTCACCGACCACGACTTCGAGGTCGCCGTCACCGTCGATGTCGCCCACCGCGGGCGATGAAGTGGTCTCGCTCGTCATCGCAATGGGCCAGCCCCCCAGCTGTGCCGGATTGGTGCTGCCCGAGAACACGGTCGACTGCGCGCTCTCGTTGCCCGATTCATCCAGCGCGGTGGCGCGGTAGTAGTACGTCGTGGTGGGACTCAAGCCCGTGTTGACGAATACCGCGTGCGCCACCGGATCGACGTTCACTTTCGTGAACGGACCGCCGACGCTCGTCGAACGGTAAATGTTGTAGTACTCCACGTCGGGGCTCGCACTCGACGTGAACGAGATCTTGAGCCGGTCGGGGCCTTGGCTGGGATCAATCACCAGCGCGGAAGGCGCCGACGGCACGCGCAGCTCGAACGTGTCCACGTACGCGCGGCCGTAAAGGTCGGTGACCGACAAGCGCAGCCGGTGCTCCGAACCCACGCTGTTTTCGCTCAGCACGAAGCCGCCGCTCGAATTCTCGCTCTCCCCCTGCGTGAGGATGGCGGGATACGTGTCGCTGCCGTCGCTGATGGTGAAATTGGGATCGACCGCGGTGAGCGTGGCGTTGCCCGTCGGATAGGCGCCGGTGCCGAAATTTTTCACGCGATAGAACAAACGGAACTGCTCGCCCGCTTCTATTACACCGTTGCCGTTGCCGATGCCGGTGTCGTCGACGCGCAACCGTACCAGCGACAAGGCGGGCCGGTGCACCTCGCGTTTGAACTCGTCGCGCCAGGTTTGCACGCCGTTGTTGCGAATGATGAGGACGAAGCTGGCGACCTGTTCGTCCGCCATATTGGCGCCGAAGCTCACCCGGCAGCCGCCCGTGACCGGTTTGATCTGTCCCGCGGTGTAGGTGGCATCGCTGGCCGTGCTGTCGGTGATGGTGACGCCCGCCGTACTGGTGCGCAGGATCACGTCGATATTGCCCGAGGTGGCGGTGCCGCTGTTTTGCAGATTCAAGCCGAAGTCGACGGTCTCGCCGGCCTCGATGACGCCGTTGCCGTTGCCGACCGTACCGCTGGCGTTGTCGTCGTCGACGAGAATGCTCGAGATGCGCATGTAAGCGCCGGTCCCGCCGACCGAGATGTTGCCTTCGTAGCGCTTGAGGTTCCGGCCGGTGACGACCACCTTGATGTTGCCGGTGCTTTCGGCGCGGAAGGACTGCGTCACTTGTCCGCTGCCGTTGGTGGTGCCGACCTCATAATCGTCGTCGTCCTTGGTGAGGCACACGGTCGCACCCGCCACCGGGTTGCCGCCCGACGTCACCGTCACCGTGATGTTGTTGGTGCCCTTGCCGACGCTGCCGACGTGGGCCACGTTGATCGTGCTCACCGTCGCGTCCCACATGGGCATCTCGGGATCGGCGAGACACGAGTAGATGTAGTGCGTCCACAGATCGACGCCGTCACTCGCCAGCGCGAATACGGTGCGATGCTCGCGCGAGCGCGCGAACAGCTCGCCGGCGTGCTGCACGTGATCGATCAGCCACAGGTCGTAGAATCCTTCCATGTAATACATCGACGCGTTGGGGAACGCACTCTCGTTGGCCCCCATGGCGGACACCGCGCCCCCGTTCGGATTGCGCAGGAAGTGCTCGGCGAGGCACTCGTAGGTGTACGCTACCGCGGTGCAATTGAGCAGGTACAAGTTGAACAAGCGGTCGCCGTTGGTGAGTGCATCCGCGTCGGCGTTGAGCAGGCTCTTATCGCCCACCGACATGTTGAAGCGGAAGCCGTGGCCGATGTGGGCGACGTGGTTGTAGCCCGCGTCCATCGAGTCGATGGTGGCGGCGTGTGTCAGCTGTGTGGCCGGCGGCGGACCCGGGAAGAGGGCCGGCGTTTCGTACATCGGTTTTACATACAGCGAGGGGCTGGTCATGTACGACTGTCGCAGGTAGTCGAGTAGATCCCCGCCGTTGAGGGAGATAGGGTCGGGTGGCTGGTAGTCGGCCGGGAACAACACTTCGCCCAAGAGCAGAATTTTCTTCGCGTAGGTGCGAAACACCGGTCGCTCGTAGTCCATCACCTTGTTGGTCAGCACGCCCGCTTCGGTGGGGTTGCGCGACGGCAGCCGGCCGACGTAGACCTCGGCATACAAGTCGGCCGCATCCACACCGAATTCTCCCCACACCGCGTCGTGGTCGCCGTTCCAATCGCCGTCGAGGTTGCCGAAGTACATGTCGACGGGCAGTTCCTTGCCGCCGCCGTAGAAACCGCTGTACGCCATGCGGGCGGGAATTTGAGCGGTGTCGCCGCCCAGCAGGAGATACGTGATGCCCCACTTGGCGTAGGCCTCGATCACAAAGTTGCGGATGGTCTCCTGGGTATCCGAGCCGTTGCGCGCGTTGGCGGCGATCCATTCGACCGTGCGGATCACGGTGGGAACGCCCTTGTCGGTCTTCCAATCGGCCAACGGCTGGTACGACGCCGCGAGCGCGTCGGTGGTAATGATCAGGTAATCGACCGCGCTGCCTTCGAGCGATGGAAACGACGAGGGCTGGAAGCCGTGCGGCTTGGCCACCACGTATTGGCCGATCGCGTACGAGTCCATCATCTCGGGATTGACGACCAGCTTTTCCAAACGTGCGCGCATGTCCTCGTGGAAGCCTTCGCGGAAGCGCTCGCGCACCACGGGTGCGGTGTCTTCCGCGCGCGTCGTCACGACCACGTCGATGCGCTCGTAGCGGTGCAGCTCGCCGCCGCTCAGCTCGAACGGATACACCGCCACACTGGCGATGGCATAGCCGTTGGAGTACCCGACCCCGAGCAGTCGCGCACGCGTATCGGGATAAGTACCGGACTCGGCGAAGACCGACGCCGGTTCGACGACCTTCCCGTCGTCGGTGGTATACGGCCCGACCAGCGCGGGGCGCAGGACGGTTCCTGAACGTCGCGGCGCGGTCGCCGTGACGCGGATATCGGCCGCGGTTTGCCCCGGCGGCAAGAGCACGCTCACCACGCGGAACGGGACCTCGGGGTAACCCGGCTCGCGCAGCACGTCCCACTTGCCATCGGCGGCGATCCGGTCGCCGGACGCCGTGACAACTATTTTAGGTGGTGAAGAAGCGGTAACCGTGAACGGGATTTCCGCAGCGACGGCCGCAAGCGGCACGCCGGCCAAAACCACAAGGAAGGATATACCACGACCTGCTGAAGATGCGCGTGCGCGGCATCGCGAAAACATGTTGAACCTCCACCGCTGCGGCCCCGGCCATAGTCAATCAACGGCGCGGGATCACGATCTGGCACACTTGAGATGATGATGCTCGGCGTCTCAGTTACTCGGTAGCAGTTCGATCGTGTGTGGCTCCAGAGGTTGTGTGGCCGAGTTGTTGGGGGCCCAACAGGAGGCTTTCAATCGCCTCGAGCTGAAGAGGGCTTCATAGTAAACCAAACACCGTCGCTGGTCAACTGTCGTGTTGCCTCCAGGGACCGCTCGGGCGTGCGGATGTGTCGAGGAGGGTCGTGCAGTCCCGAGCGGCCCTGGAAAATTCCCGACGATTACTTAAGGAGTACCATCTTGCGCACCCCGGAAAACCCGCTAGCCCGCATGCGGTAGAAATAGACGCCCGAACCCACGGTTTCACCCGCGTCATTGCGCCCGTCCCAGTCAACCGCGTGCTTGCCCGGCGATTGCTCGCCGTTGACCAGCTCGCGCACCTTCGCCCCCCGAACGTCGTAAACCACTACACTCACGTGCGTCTTCGCCCCCGGAGAACTCTCCGGCAGCCGGTACTCGATCCG
>JAICFA010000022.1 GCA_025923935.1 Candidatus Krumholzibacteriia bacterium | reverse complement strand
GAATTGGGAACATGTTTGGGTGTCGCTAGTTCATCAACACGGAGGTGTACGATGCTAGGCTCCGCTTTAACATTTCTGATTATCGCGCTGATCGCAGCTTTCCTGGGATTCTGGGGGCTTGCGGGTGTGGCCGCGACGATCGCCAAGGTTCTCTTTTTCGTGTTTCTCGTTCTCTTCATCATTCGCCTCTTGTCAGGCACGGCACGGGCACCGCGGGTATAGCCCAGCGGGCGAATGGAGTTGGGTTCAATGACCATCTCATTGCTTGAGTTCGTGGCGATCCTCACGCTGATTGCCGTTATCGTGGCACTGGTTGCCTTCGTGCGATTGGCAAATCGCATCACGCGCACGGCGCGTGAGGTGGAACACGCCACCAAGCGGGTGGCCGCGTTGACTCCCAACGTGCAAGCGTTGCTCGACAACGGCGAAGCCGAACTGGTCGAGCTGCGCGCGCTGACCCGGACTACGTCGCAAATCGCGGGAGATCTGCGCGCTGTAACGGGCGAAGCCCGCGCGGCCACCGCGCATGTGGTGAGTCTGTTGGAGGGCCACGCCACGAGTCGCTACGCAGCGATTTTCGCTGGCGCGAGAGCGGGTATCGACGTGCTCCGCCGCGTAAAGAGCGGCAACGGATCCGAAGTGATAGACGACAACCGGGTCGGCATTCCCGCCGGCCGATAACTTTGAAAGGAGAGAACCGTGTACAACGAAAAAACCACAGGTAATTCTACCGCAGCGTTCGTTATCGGCGCATTGGCGGGCGGCCTGGCCGCACTGTTGCTCACTCCCACCACGGGGGCGCAACTGCGTCGCAAGCTTCGCCACAATGCCGAGACGGCCGGCGAACAGCTTGGGCATCTCAAGGAACGCGTGGAATCTGTCGCCGGCAACGTGAAAAGCGCCGCGACAGAGGCCAGAGGTTCCTACAAGGACGACATGGAGCGCCGGCGTCACGAAACCGGCGAAGCCGGCGTTCGTCGTACGGGCGTCTAGCACGCCCCGGCCGGGATTGCCCGGCACAAGCTCTGCTCGACCTTGGCACAGCGAACGAGCGCCGGGTGGGTGGAGGCACTTGTCACGACGCGAGAGCGTTACTGGCAAGGGCCGAGATCCATCCGGCGCCTTTAAACACGTGAGGGAAGGTCATGAAGCTGATCGGCGTTCTACTCATCATCATCGGGGCTATCGGCATCATGTGGGGCGGGGTCACCTTCGTCAAAGATCGCGACACGGCCAAGATTGGACCGGTCGATATCGCCGTCGAACAAAAAGAACGAGTGAACATTCCTCCCATCATCGGCGTCATCGCCTTGATTGCCGGCGGCATCATCGTCGGAGCTAATTCGAGAAGAAACCCGAACCTCACCACCTAGAAGCAGTATCGAAGACACCTAGAAAAGCAGTATCGAAGGAGGAAGGCGTCATGCGGAAAAGCATCGTTTGCTTGATTGCGGCCGGGGTGCTCACGCTGGCCGTGGCGGCCCCCACGTGGTCGCAATACGACAACAAGGACAAGTCCACTGACAAGACGAAAACCCCCACGACAAAAACGACGAATGACAAGGACAAGCCGAACCAAGAAGACGTATTCGACGCGCGCAAGGAGCTGCAGGAAGCGCGCAAGGCGATGGAAGAGCTCATCAAGATTCCGGAAGACGGGATTCCCAGGGCGATGCTCGACAACGCCGCGGCCATCGTCATCGTGCCCAACGTGATCAAGGCGGGCGTGGTGGCCGGCGGCCGTCACGGCGACGGCGTGCTCTTGGTTCGCAACACCGGCGTGGGCAGCGGATCGATGTCGGGAACCGCCGGCTCGTCCGGCGCCAGTTCGACGTACGGCAGCAACACCGGCACCTCGGGTTCGTCGTCGGGCAATACCGGCAACCCGAGCAATACCGGCAACACCACTAACCCCAGCGACGCGCCTTCGACGACGCCGACGACTCCGGGCATGAGCCCGTCGATGGCCTCCGGATGGAGCGCACCGATTTTCATCGAGCTCACGGGCGGCAGCATCGGCGCGCAAGCCGGCGTACAATCGACCGATGTGGTGTTGGTGTTCAAGAATGAGAGCGCGGCCAACAAGCTGTTGGACGGCGAGTTCACGCTCGGCGCCGACGGCTCGGTGGCGGTGGGCCCGGTGGGCCGCGAGATGAGCGCGGGCACGGGGGCCAAGCTCGACCATGAGGTCTATTCGTATTCGCGCGCGAAGGGTGTCTTCGCGGGTGTTTCCTTGGAGGGAACCAAGATCTCCGTCGACAAGGAAGACAATATGGCGTTCTACGGAACGTCGTTCACGGATGCGAAATCGTTTGCTCGTACCACCTCCGGCAATTACCCGGCGGACGCGACGAGCTTCATGAACGACTTCAACCGCTTCGTTAGCGGCTCGTACGACAAGACGAAGTCGGACATGGACAAGAACAACGACATCAACAAGAGCAGCACCAAGAAGACGCAAGGCTAGTTTTTAGGGCGGGGCTCGAGGAGCCACCTAACGCACGGGTGGCTCCTCGCTCCTACCTCGAAACGAGGTGACGGTATGGCCGTCTGTATGACCTGCGGAAACAATTACGATAGAAGCTTCGAAGTGGTCGCGCGCGGTGAAACCTTTGTGTTCGACAGCTTCGAGTGCGCCATTCAGCGCCTAGCGCCGGTATGCGCGCACTGCGGCTGCCGTGTCATCGGCCACGGCGTCGAAGAAGGCACCACGATTTACTGCTGCGAGAATTGCAAGCGCCAGGGCAACCGCCCGTCGCACGTCTGACGCGCTCAGTTATTGGGCGCGCCGCTCTCGATCCACTCGCGAATGGCGTCGATCTGCGCCGTGGTGAGCGGACTTCCCGTCGCGGGCATGGTCCCGCTCGACACCAGCAAATACAGCACCGATGCACCGGTATCGTTGGGCGTTATGCGAACGCCCGGGGTAAAGATTTGCGTGGGAACGTTGACCAGGTTGGCGTAGCTTGAGCCGGCCGTCAGCACCAGGCCGGCTGCCGGCGAGGGTGAAACGTGGCAGCCGCTGATGGAGCAGCGCGTGGTGAATATGGGCTGGATATCGTTAGCGAATGAAACCTCATCCGGACTCGACGGGAGCGGGGGCACCTTGACGATGGATTCCCCACGATCGGAGCAGTTGGCGAGGAGCAAGCAGGATGCGACCGCCAGGAAATAGGCAAGTGTTCGGGCCATCGCATCAATTCTAGCACGAAATCGAATCGATTAATGGGCGGGCGTGCGCAAGAGACGCAGGGCGTTTGCGATCACCAGCAAGGTCAGGCCCATGTCGGCCGCCACCGCCATCCACATGGTCGCCATTCCCGCCGCCGCCAGCGCCAAGAACACCAGCTTGAGAACGATCGAGAATATGATATTGGCGCGAATCACGCGCTCGGCGCGGCGCCCGAGTGCGATCGCTTCGGGTAGGCGGCGGAGGTCGTCGGCCATCAAGGCGACGTCCGCCGTCTCGAGTGCGGCGTCGGTGCCCGCCACCCCCATGGCAATTCCAACCGACGATGCCGCCAGCGCGGGGGCGTCGTTCACTCCGTCCCCTACCATGCCGACGTGCTCTTCGATCTCGATCAACGACCGGATCCGGTCCACTTTCTCGCCCGGCAGGAGCTCGGCGGCAACTTCGTCGATGCCGGCCTGGAGTGCAATCCCCTCGGCGGTGGCGCGGTTGTCCCCGGTCAGCATGACGACGCGGCGGATACCCATGTCGCGCAGACGCTGCACCGCATCGGCGGCGTGCTCGCGGACGGTGTCGCCGACGGCGATGACACCGAGGACTTCGCCCTTGCAGTCGGCGTGCGGCCGGTGACCGACCACGACCGCCGTCTGCGTGCGCCGCTCGATGGCTTCGATGCGCTGCTCGGTTTCGGTCGAGCACACTGCCATCTCTTCGACGAGACGGTGGTTACCGACGAAGTAGTGGTGTCCGTCGACGATTCCCTCAATACCCTTGCCCGGCATCGACTGGAATGTCTCGACCACCTGCGGCCGTACGTTCATGTGGGCAGCATGATCGAGGATGGCTTGCGCCAGGGGATGCTCGGAATGCGCTTCCAATGCGGCCGCGACGCGCAACACCTCCACCGGCGCCACGTTGTTCAACGACACGGCTTCGATGACGTGCGGCCGTCCGCGCGTGATGGTCCCCGTCTTGTCGAAGGCGAGGGCGTGGAGCCGGCCCAGCGACTCCAAGACGGCGCCGCCTTTGATCAACACGCCGCGGCGCGCGGCTGCGGTGAGCGCCGAGACCACCGAGATGGGGGTGGCAATGACGAGCGCGCACGGGCACGCGATCACCAGCATCACCAAGGCGCGATAAAACGACGTGCTCCACGCTTGCTCCGTCAAGAGCGGCGGAACAACGGCGAGCAGTGCGGCCATCACCAACACCGACGGCGTGTAGTAGCGCGCGAATTTGTCGACGAAGCGCTGCGCGGGTGCTTTCTGGCTTTGCGCTTCCTCCACCAGGTGGATCATCTTGGCCAGCGTGGACTCACTCGCAACCTTGGTGACGCGGACTTCCAGCGATCCGCGCTCGTTGATCGCCCCCGCGAACACGTCACTGTCCACTTTCTTCGCGACCGGCATCGACTCGCCGGTGATGGGCGCTTGATTGACGCTGGATTCGCCGCGCACGACGACACCGTCCAGTGGGATGCGCGCCCCCGGCTTGATGACCACGATCTCGCCGACTCTCACCTCGGCGACGGGAACGTCGACGAGGTGCTCGCCGCGCTTCGCCAGCGCCGTGTCGGGTGCCAGCTGCATGAGCTCGCCGATGGCGCGGCGCGCGCGCATGACACTGTACGACTCCAACAGCTCGGCGAGCGAAAACAGGAACGTCACCGAGGCGGCTTCGTCCCAAGCGCGAATCACCAGCGCTCCGAGCACCGCGATGCTCATGAGCAGATTCATGTCGGCGGAAAAACGACGCGCCGCCGCCACGGCTTTGGGCGCGATGAACCACCCGCCCGTCACCACCGCCGCCCCGAAGGCTGCCATCTGCGCGGGCTGGGGTGCTCCCAGCCAGTGGCACAGAAGCCCGATGGCGACGAACACGCCGGACGCGATCGTCGTCACGAGCTGCGAGCGCTGGACGCCGCCCTCGTGGCTATGCCCGCGGGAGTCTCCCCGGCAGTGGTCGTGGGCGCAGCAGGGGTCAATTCCGTGGTGATGGGGTGTGGTCATATCTCTGGGCTCAATATATGCGCCCAGAGCAGGCAGAATAGCATTTGGCGAGCCAAGGCGTCCTTATCGAGCCAAGGCGTCCTTATATAGAGGATCAGCGGGATATAGAGGATCAGCGGGTCGAACGCAACCCAGTGACCAACGCGGCCACTCCGAAAGCCAGTATCACCGCGCCTGAGATGCGGTTGACCCAGCGCAGGCGCCGCTGGTCGAACCGCCCGCGCACCGCACCGACACCCACGCTCAAGATCAACCACCACATCGCCGACCCGACGAAAACCCCGGCCACCAGTACCGCGGCGTCGACGAAATTGCGCTGGCTCGTCGCCAGCCCCAATCCCGCGAACACCGCCGCGAAGGAGAGAATCGTCATGGGGTTGGTGAGCGTCAGTAAGAACGTCGACGCGTACGCGCGCGCTAGGCCCTTGCCCACCGCTGGTGCGGCGGTTTCGGCGGGGGTGGTGCGAAATGTCTTGGTACCCAAATAGCACAGGAACAGGCCACCAATGAGTCCCAGCCAAAACTGCTGCGCCAGCAACGCCTGTGTGACAAAGGTGAGCCCGAACGCCGCGATGCAGCCGTAGATGGCGTCCGCGGTGGCCGCACCGAGGCCCGACAACAGGCCCGCGGCGCGGCCTTCGGTCAAGGTGCGGCGGATGCACAACACACCGATGGGACCCACCGGCGCCGCGATCGAAAAACCGATCAGGATGCCTTTCAGAAAGTAGATCGTGTCACCACGGATTGGTGGCCCAAATCGCGAGCTCGGGAATCATCCCGCGGTCCTCCATCGCGAGCACGCTCTTGATGGCGTGCGCGATCTCCGCCGTGCTCAGCTTGTTGGGCGCCGCCTCGTACTCTTTTCCGTCAAAAAACGCGGTGGCGACTTCGCTCGGATTGATGAGCGTGACACGGATGTTGTGCTTGCGGAGCTCCTGCTGCCAGCACTCGGTCATGCCGCGCAGCGCAAACTTCGAAGCACCATAGACGGTCCCACCGGCGAAGCCCTTGAGCGCGGCCGTCGACCCGATGTTGACGATGTTACCGCGCGAGCGCTGCTGCTTGAAAATCTTCACCGCGCGCGCGGCCATCAACGCCGCACCGAACACGTTCACCGCGAAGGTCCGTTCGAACTCGTCGAGGGTGACCTGTTCCATCTCCTGGAACGTCCCGATTCCCGCGTTATTAATGAGGCAATCCAGCCCGCCGAGATGGGCCATGCCTTCCTGGTAGGTGCGCTCGATGTCGTCGGGGTTGGCCACGTCGGCCACGACGGCAAACGCACCCGCGGTATCGGCGGCCTTGCGCAAACGGGCAGCGTCGCGGCCGGTGATCACGACACGCGCGCCCGCCGCGACCAGTACCCGCGCCGTTTCGCGCCCAATGCCGAGGCTTCCGCCCGTCAGGAGAATGCGCGCACCATCGATTTTCATTCCGTCACCCCCTGCAACAGCATCCACGACGCGCCGAAGCGATCGCGTAGCATGGCGAAGCGGTTGGCGAAGTGAGTCTTGTCCATCTTCATGAAGATCTCGCCGCCGTCGGTGAGCACCGCGTACACGCGCTCGGCGTCTTCTTGCCGATCGAGAGTGAGGGTGAGATACGCGCTCCGCATCGGCTCGGCGTTGGGAATATCCGCGCCCATGAGCACGGCGTTGCCGATGTTCATTTGCGCGTGCAGCACCTTGTTCTTCCAATCGGCGGGAATATTGGGGTTGGGGATGGGGATGTCGGCGTGCCGGACAATCCCGTTGATCTCGCCGCCGAGATGTTTCTGGTAATAGTGAAACGCCTCTTCGCACACGCCGCGGTAGTTCACATAGGCATCGAGTCGCATAACGCTCTCCTCGTTGTTATTGCGCGTTACATGTCTTCCAGCGGACGCACCTCGCACTCGCCGTCGAACTCCGGCCAGTGCACGCGATGGAGCTCCATGAACCGCCGTGCAAACTCACGGGCGTCTTCGGGAGACTTGAGCTCGACCAACGCGTATCCGCCGATCACTTCTTTGGCCTCGGTGAAGGGACCGTCGGTGGTTTGCAGCTTGCCGCCGCGGCTGCGAATTCGAAATCCCTGCGACGAATCCTGGAGTCCGGCCGTGTCCTTGAGCACGCCGGTTTGGAATCCTTCCTCGACCAGCCTGCCCATCGCGTCGAGCAAGCCGGCGGGGATGTTCTCACCGCGGTATTGTTCGCTGGCTCGAATAAACATCAAGTACTTCATGATTCTGCCTCCTTCGGAATTCTCACAGTATATGGACTTTCACCTACGCGACGAGCGAGGGCGGTGGAAATCGACATACGTAAGAAATTTTGTTGGGAGCGCTCGGAGAAAGTGTCCTGTCCGGCTACATATCGTTTCCTCACAACGACTTGAAGATCGTAATCGGCCGCGAGCCGGCTCGCCGCGCAGTATACGGATTTCATCCGCGTCGCGCCACGGCATCGACTTGACGGCATCACACAAGGAGCGAGACGATGCTGCCATGACACCGCTCACTATCGAATCCATTGTGCGTACGCTCGATCTCGCGCCGCTTCCACAAGAAGGCGGACTGTTCCGCGAGACCTACCGGTCACCGATCACGCTCTCCGGACAGTCCAGGTCGCTTGCGACGGCCATCTATTACTTGATCACGCCCGAGCATTTCTCGACGATGCACCGCGTGCGCGGCGACGAGGTGTTTCATTTCTATTTGGGAGATCCGGTCGAGCTCCTCATGCTGCGGGCGGACGGAGGCGGAGAGGTAATGACGCTCGGTACCGATCTAATCGCCGGAATGCGTCCGCAAGTCGTCGTGCCGGGCGGTGTGTGGCAGGGTTCACGACTCCGCGACGGTGGCTTGTTTGCGTTGCTCGGCACGACCATGGCGCCGGGCTTCGATATCGCCGACTTCGAGGTGGCAGATGGCGCGGCGCTCGTCGCTAAGTATCCGTCGCATGCCGACGCGATCACGCGCTTAACGCGTTAGACGTATCCGGCGGTACGACTACCGCGCAATCACGATCTTACGCAACTCAGTTTGCCCCTATTTCGGGATGCCATCGGGATATTGATCCCGTACCACATTCAGCACGATTCCGTGCTCGAGCCACGCCTTGGCACCGGCGAGCAGCGTGGTGAAGCCGCCTTTGGAATCGATGGCTTGCGCCACCACTTCGTCGTCACTGCCATGAAAGCCCCAGTTCGAGACCTTCACCAGCGTTGCATCACCGCGCGGCGTGAACAGCCATTCGACCTCGGTGGGAGGGTCGTCCCATTCGATGAGAATTCGTTTCTCTTGCTCAATCGTCTTGACCACGACGTCCGTGCCCACATTGAACATGTCCCACTCCCAGCGAACGCCGGCGCCGGGCTTTAGACGGCCGCTGCTTTTCGTGAACCAGACTTTCGTGGTGATGTCCGGGTCTATGAAAGCTTCGAAAACTTCGGGGACCGGCTTGCGAATGAGCATCTGTGCCGTGACTTTGAGTGCATTTTGAATCTTCACTGTGGTACCTCCTGACAAGCGCGGGGACACCACAATCCTGCACTCACACGGGGGATGGCGTTAGCGAATATCCTTACACAACCCTACTCGGCGGCGTCTGGCGGAAGTGTTTCCGCGACGCGTTGCATTTCGGCTTCGTCCAAGCGGCACACGCGCCAGTCGGCCAGAAATTCCGCGCCGAGACGCTGGTAGAACTCGATCGCGTCCGTGTTCCAGTCCAACACGATCCACTCGAAGCGCGCGCAGCGGTGCTCCACCGCAATGCGGGCGACGTACGCCATCAGTACCTTTCCGATGCCCTTCCCGCGAAACTCGGGGTCGACGAACAGATCGTCCAACCACAGCGCGCGCCTTCCGCGCATGCTGGTGAACGAGAAGAAGTAGGTCGCGTAGGCGACCGGCTGGGCGTTGGTGTACACCAGCAGCGCGCGCGCCGCCGGTGTCTCGCCGAAAAGAGCGTCGCGCAGCGATTCCTCGGTGGCGGAGACGGGCAGTTTCTCGAACTCCGCCATCTTGCGAATGAACGACAAGAGCAACGGGACGTCCGCCCGGGTGGCATCGCGTATTTCCACGGGGATACCATTTGCGTTCAGAATCATGCGCGAATTGTAGCACGTGATGGCAGCCGCCCTGTAGCGGGGGCGTCGGTATGCTACAATGTCGCGACGCGAGTCCCGCTCTGCATTTATCGAGCTTCCCTCGCCCGGACCCCCATCTCGTGCGGAGGCCATAATGAAACACCGGCTCGTTCTCTCTCTGTGCGTTCTTTCCTACGTTGTCCACGCCGATCATGCCGCCGCCCAATGGGCGACCAACGGCAACTTGCTGTCGGGAGCACTGGGAACTCAGACCGATCCTGCCGCCGCGCCGGACGGCGCCGGCGGTGCGTTCGTGGTGTGGGCGGATAATCGCAGCGGCGATTGGGACATTTTCGCGCATCGTGTCAACGCGTGGGGCGCGGTGTACTGGCCTACGCCGCAGAATGGCACTCCGGTCCGCACCGGCGTCAACAACCACACCGACCCGCAAGTTATCAACGACGGTAACGGGAACGCCATCATTGTGTGGGTGAATCAAAATAACAACGGCGCCACCGACATCTACGCCAACCTTTTCGACGGCTCCGGTAATTTCCTATGGGGCCCAACCGGCGTCGCGTTATGCCAAGCGCAGCACGATCAACATTCGCCCGCGGTGATTTCCGATGGCTCCGGCGGGGCCATCGTGGCGTGGACGGATGCGCGCAGTAACGACAATGCGCAAGTCGACGTCTATGTGCGTCGCATCGCTTCCGGCGGAGGTCCGCAGTGGACGAGCGACGGCGTCGCGATCGGGACATCGACGAATGCGCAAACATCGCCGAAGCTGATTTCCGACGGTCTCGGCGGAGCCATCATCGTATGGGAGGATAATCGCACCGACGGAACTACCAGAGATATTTACGCGCAGCGCGTCAATTCGGCCGGCACGGTGCAGTGGGCCGCGAACGGCGTGGCGCTGGTCACAGCCACCGGCGATCAAGGGGACATCGCCATCACCGCGGATGGCGCCGGCGGCGCGATTGCGGCGTGGAAAGACAACCGCGTAGCGGATCCCCACATTTATGCGCAGCGCATCAATCCATCGGGCGTGAATCAGTGGAACGTCGATGGCGTAGCGGTTTGCGCGGCAGTTGGCGGGCAGATCGACCCACAAGTCGTCCCGGTCGGGAACGGCGAGGTAATCGTTACCTGGATTGACCTACGGATTTCCACTGATGCGAACGTCTACGCGCAGCGACTGAATTCCGGCGGTGGGGCACTGTGGACGCCGAATGGCAATCCGGTGTGTTCTGCCACCGGAGCGCAGGCGCTTTCGCGCCCCGTTGCCGATGGAGCCGGCGGTGTGGTCGTGACGTGGCTCGACGGTCGTGACGGCAACTTCGATATCTATGCGCAGCGTGTGGGCGCCGGCGGCGCGGTGCAATGGACAACCAACGGAGTTGCCTTGTGTACCGCACCGAACAACCAAGGCAATCCCGTCATCGTGGGCGACGGTTTTGGCGGCGCGATTGTGGCGTGGAGCGATCCCCGTAACGGACTAGCCGACATTTACGCCAACCGCGTGAGCGCGGGCGGATCGATCCCGACCGCCATCGGACGAACCCCGGCGAATACGTTGATGGCGAGCCACAGCTCGCCGAATCCATTTTCTGCTCAGACGACGATCGAGATCACACTGCCGGGCGAGGCGGATGTAAATGTCGAGATCTTCGACGTGGCCGGACGGCGCGTGCGCGCGATGAACGTCGGGCTCGTCGGTGCGGGCACAACGCCGCTCGCATTCGACGGCCGCGACGAGCGCGGACACCCATTGCCAAGCGGTGTGTACTTCTGCCGCATTCACGCGGGAAGCGAATCCCTCACGCGCAAGATGGTGATCCAGCGGTAGCGCGCGCCTCTTCTTTCGACTTCACTTCCACCACCGCGTAGCCGCCGATGACTCCTTGGACTCGGTGAACGGACCCTCATGACCTCCGAAGGGGACTAGCTCCCTTTTCGCCCTTTCGGTCGATTCAGCCCGGATACTGCCCTCCGCTATGCTGTTAACGAATGACTGGACACCAATCTAACGGTTTCAACGCGACTGGCCATGGCATGGCGGCAATGAGACCCAAAGGAGATCGTCATGCTTAGCAGAATCGCTTTGCGCCTGATCGTCGTAATGGTGGCTCTCGGCTACGCCGGGATGGCACTCGGTCAGGACAAGGTCCACAACTACTTAAACGACACCGCGATCAAGGTGAAGGCTACGGAAAGCCCCGTTCAGAAGCGCGAGATCCTGAGTAAGAACCTCGACAACATGATAAAGGCGCTCGACACGGTCAAAGGCGCGGCGCTGACGTCGGAGCAGGACGATCTCCAATTGGATCGTGTCAAAATGACGCTGCAAGAGAAGCGCGACGAACTCGCCGGCCTCAACGGCTTTGACAGGGTGCCCGACGATCAGCTCAATGCCTTTTCCACGTACATCGTGCAGGACATGGAGCAGGCCGATAGGACGATCACCATCAGTGTCGTGGTCGCACTCCTGATCATCATCATCATCATTCTACTCGTGTAGGCGACGTTTCTGGACCAATCCACGATGGCTGGATGGTCCTACGCGATGGCTAGACGGCTCATACATCGACTAATCGCGGGTGCCACGCAAACAAGCTCGACTAACCTCGCATGCAAGGGGTGCGTGGCACTCGCCCTTCTTCTCGTTTCGTGTGGTACCGTGCCGCCGGCTGGCGATGAAGGCCAGCTGGCCGGGAGCCCGCCACTTTATTCGCTCATCTTCATCATCCACGGCGACGGTGACTACCTTTACCACGACGCGCTCGGCCACGCGCGGAAGGCGGATGAGGACGTCCTGTCGAAAGCACGTTCCATCGCGGTGCGGAATCCGAACGCAGAAGTGTTCATCTTTCACGAAATCGAACGCCGGCACATCTTGTTCGTAGTTCCTCGCCGCGATGGCCGGGCCTACTACTATCGAAACGGTCAGCTTCGGGACGAGAAGGAGTATTGGCGGGACCAGGGAGAGTCGCGGTTCGACCCCGAGGTCCGGCTCTACCAGGAGTTTGCTGGGACACAACCGCGCCCACCCGTGCGTTTGTTCTTCTACTTCGGCCACGAGCTCCCCGAATTCAACGGCGTACCATACGATGCATCGTACTCGGAGCGCCGCGTCAGCATTCGCGACCTGGCAGAAGGTCTGGGAGATATCGCGGGCAAGTCGACGAAGTTCGACTTCGTGGGGCTCGCCACGTGTTTCGGCGGCACCCCCGCTACCATTGGCGCTCTGGCACCCCACGCACGCTATATCGTCGCGTCACCCGGCAACTTGCACCTGTCGTACTTCGACCTCGAGCCGCTGGCTTGGCTCCACGTCGGATCAAGCGACGCCGATATGGCCGATTTCGCCGGCCATTTTGCGCGCAATGCATTCGAACAGCTCGTAAACGACGTTGAGACAGCCGTGAGCGTCGTCGTCTACGACGTGAACCACGTCGGTAACTTCCTCGATTCCGTGGCCCCAACCTACAACCGCACCTGGTCCGCCACGAATGCGGCTACCCATGCGCCGGCCGAATACTGTGACTGCGCCGATGATTCCACATATGCGCGACCTGGGATGAGCGATGGGCTTACGGTGCTCTTCCGCGCGCCCCAGTTTGGTCGCACAAAAAACAAACAACAGCACTCCGGATGGGAGTGCCGAATTGCGAAGTAGTGTCTCTTAGCCACGAAGGAAGGTGAGCAATATGTTATGGACCATCGCCGTCATCCTGTTGATTCTTTGGCTGTTGGGGATGAGCACGTCGTACACCATGGGAGGACTCGTTCATATCCTCCTGGTTATCGCGATCGTAGTGGTAGCGATGCGCGTCATCCGAGGCCGCAAGGTCTAGCGATCGCCACCGTTTCGACGACGACACCGTGGTTTCGCCGAGGTTGCACGTTGCCGTTGCAGACCACAGCCTGTTCTCCGTCCCGGGTGCGGGCGCCAACACTACCGGTGGGCCGTGGACGGACTTCCCCGAATGGTCCATGCGCGGCGTCTCTTATGGCCCCAACGAACCGGCCGATACGGCTCCGGTTATTTTCGGCGGCTCGGTCGGTATGGGGCCGCTGCTTGCCGTCATGCAGTATTACCGAACCGTAGCCCGCCCGAGCTTTACGCCCCCACGAAAATAATAGCCTTCCCCAAGCGCTTTGCGTTTTACTCGCGACGTCGACTCAGTGCACCACCAGCCCGTGCATGACATCGTGCCTACGAATACGAGGTAGGTATCAAAGAGGAGCAACTAGCATGAGACTCGCAACTGTACTTTTGGTATCAGCGGTTGCCACTGCTTGTTCGCTACCGGCAGCGGCCCAAGCGCAGTCCGACGAATTGCCAGCACACTACAACGGTAGTTTGGGGTTCCACAATACCACCGCACCACTGGGTGGCCGGTGGTGGTTCGGCGGTCAGAAGGTTGGCATCGACGTCGGGCTCGGATTTGGTTCGACACCGGCGCCGTTTCACGACGACGAGGATCTGACCCACTGGGCGCTCGAGGTCGGCGTGCCCATCGTGTTGAAGAACTGGGAGAAAGTGCACCTTCTCTTCCGGCCGGGCTTGCTCTACGAAAGCGAAGAAATCGAAACGTCAGGTCCTACCGACCCGTTCGGAACGGACGACCAGACGTCTTTCGCCCTGACCGCGGAAATCGAAGCCGAAATATTCCTCGTGAACAACTTCAGCGTGTCGGCGAGCCACGGAATCGGATTTTTCAGCGTCGACCCAGCCGGCGGCGGCGACAGCTCAACGAGCTTTGGAACCTTGGGCAACAATTTCTCGCACATCGGGTTCCACGTCTACTTCTTCGGCGGCAGGCCTTAGCCAAGGACCTGTGGTTGGAGCGCCTTCGCGCGCTGCTAAGCGTGGCATCGGGCACGACAAAAAAGAGGAGCCATACCGGGCGACCGGATGGCTCCTCTCCCGTTGCCGTCGACTGATTTGATCACTGCAAATCGCGATCGCGATACGGCAGAAGGCCGACGATCCAGGCCGTCTTGAGTGATAACTAGTTACTATACAAGACATTGCTCGTCGGCCGACTGAAGTAGCTCACCATTGACGTCCCCGGGGGGCACGATTAGACTCAGGTGGTAATTGGCGTTGGATTTGCGTCGAAACTCGTGGGATAGGTTGGACCCGACTCATGACTCCAAAGATTCGCGTACTATTGATCGAGGACAACCGCTTCTTGCGAGAAGGAATCACGGACCTTCTCCGGAGTGAGGGGGGGTTCATTGTCGACGCACCCGCCGACGGCGGCTCTTTGACCCGACAGATGGAGGGGATTCGCCCTCCCGACGTCGTCCTTTTGGATCTCGGGTTGGAGAAAGAGAACAGCTTGAAGCTGATGTCGGCTCTCCGGGACCGCTTTCCGGAGGCTAGGGTTATTGCGATGGACATTCTCCCCGATCAAGACGACATCGTTCAGTTCGTGAAAGCTGGAGGATGCGGCTTCATCCTCAAGAACGCTCCGGTCGAGGATTACATTAAAACCATCCAAGCCGTCGCGGGCGGAGCGACCATTCTTCCGGCGGTTTTGACCAAGTCGCTCTTCACACAGATCGTCGAGTCCGTGCTCAAGAGCGGAAACGGCGTACCCGATCACGCCATACAGCTGACCAAGCGCGAGCGGGAGGTCGTCGACCTGATTTCCAAGGGCATGAGCAACAAAGAGATCGCCCAGGAGCTCCATATCGCGACCTTCACCGTGAAGAGCCACGTCCACAATGTATTGGAAAAACTGGAACTTACGACCCGCCTGCAGATTGCAGCCTTCGTTCGTAACGAACCCCACGCCTAGCCCACGGCCGTACTCTCCGAGGGACTAGTTCCCTTTTCACCCTTCCGGTCGATTCAATCCTTCCTCAGCCTCCGGTACGCTGCCGAGCAATCAACAGAATACCGATTTACCTGTCTCGAGCGCCGGCGGCGGAGCCGTCTCTTGTGCGATCGAGACCAAGGAGGACGCATGACTTACCGAACAAACTACTTCAAAGCGTGGCCACTGGCAGTGCTGCTGGTCGCTATGGGAGGGTGTGGCGACGATGATGACCCGAGCGGTCCCGGAGCCGACACCGTTGCACCGACGATAAGTGCCACCAACCCGCTCGACGGAGCAACGGGTGTGGCGGTTATTACGGCCGATTTCAGTGAGGCGATGAGCGCCTCGACGATCACGACCGGTACGTTCACCGTGACCGGAGCGAATCCCGTAACCGGGTCCGTCGCCTATGATGAGTCGACCCATAGGGCGAGATTCACCCCCGCAAGCGCTCTCGCGCCAAGCACGACGTATGCTGCGACTATTACAACGGGCGCAAAGGATCTCGCTGGCAATGCTCTCGCGAGTCAGTACGTGTGGAGCTTCACCACGGCGGCGGCGTCTAGCAATCCCGCGTCCGTGGCTCTCGGCGGGGCCGGAGCATTCGCGGTTCTGGCCGGTTCGACGGTCACGAGCACGGGTGCAACCGCGCTGACGGGAGATTTGGGTGTGAGCCCGGGAACTGCGGTGACGGGCTTCCCGCCCGGAACCCTGACCGGTAGCAAGGAGTACGGCAACGCCACTTCCGCGACTGCTATGGCTGATCTCACCACGGCGTACAACGACGCCGCGGGACGAACTGAGTCGCCCATCACGATCGCCGGAAATCTCGGCGGGCTGACGCTACCCCCGGGCTTGTACAAATCCACGTCGTCGCTCTCGATCTCCTCGGGCGATCTCACGCTCGATGCCGGCGGCGACGCGAATGCCGTCTTCATCTTTCAGATGGCATCGACGCTCACCACGACATCAGGTCGAAAAGTGATTCTGAGCGGTGGTGCGAAGTCTTCCAACATCTTCTGGCAAGTTGGTAGCTCGGCGACGCTGGGAACAACGTCCGTCTTCAAGGGCACCATTATGGCGGATCAGTCGATCACCCTGAATACCGGGGCATCGCTCGATGGCAGGGCACTGGCACGGATCGGCGCGGTCACGCTGGCCGGCAACGCAGTGGTAATGCCTACGCCGTAGGGTTTCGAACGCCGCCGGCGACGGAGATTCGCCGGCGGCGGGTATGCCATCCACCAGTCGGTTGGTCATGACGGATAAAACGAAATTTCAACTCATTGTACGCAACGCCGCCTCGCAACTCGGCGAGACATGGAGAGACGCCGTGGTGCGGCCGGCCGCGAATGGGAATGGGAACGGGCCAACTGAGAACTCGCTGGCGGACTCCGAGCTTCGCTACCGCCGACTATTCGAAGCCGCGAAGGATGGCATACTCATTCTGGATGCCGAAACCGGGCGGATCACGGAGGCGAATCCGTTTCTGCAAGCCATGCTCGGCTACGCACACGGCGAGCTCCTCGGAAAGACGCTCTGGGAGATCGGTGCCTTCAAGGACGTCGTTGCCAGCCGCAAGGCGTTTTCGCAATTGCAGGCCAACGAGTACGTGCGCTACGACGACTTGCCCCTCGAAACCAAGACGCACGAGGAAAGGCATGTGGAGTTCGTCAGTAATGTTTACACGGTCGGGGATATCAAGGTGATCCAGTGCAATATTCGCGACATCACGGAACGAAAGTCGGCCGAGGATCACGCTCGGAAGATCAACGAGGACTTGGTATCGTTGGTCGACACTTTGAAACGGCGCGAAGAAGGTCTGCGCGAGCAGGCCAATCATGATGCGCTCACCGGCCTGTTCAACCGGCGTTACCTCGATGACAGTCTGTCGCGCGAATTGAGCCTGTCGTGGCGCCGCAGCGCCTCGTTGTCGCTCGCGGTACTCGACATCGACCACTTCAAGAGATTCAACGACACGTTCGGGCACAATGCCGGCGACTTGGTGTTGCGCGAGTGTGCGCGGGTGCTGTCGAAGAACCTACGCAGGAGCGATATCGCTTGCCGCCTGGGCGGAGACGAGTTTGCGCTGGTCCTGCCGGATTCGTCCCTGGCGGATACTCGACAGCGCGTGGAGGAAATCTGCGCGCTCATCAAGCAAGTGGATCTGCAACATAACGGGCGAATGTTCGGCAGCATGACGGTGTCGGTGGGCATCGCCGTGTCGCCCGACCATGGTTTCACGGCCGAAGACCTACTGCGCGCCGCTGACACCGCGCTCTACACGGCCAAGCAGAACGGCCGGGGGCAGGTCACTCTCTATACGCCTGCGGAATGATGGGCGCTGGCCGACCCCGCCCCCGCTTTCACACGCCGAGGGTCTAGCTCCCTTTTCATCCGCCTGGTCGATTCAAATCCGGTATCTGTGTTCCGTATATTGTGAGTAGCCCGCGTTAGAGCCCACGAATCTCGTCGCACGATACATACCGGAAAGGCTCGCTGTGAAACTCAGCACGCATTACTACGTCCTGTCCTTGAGCGAAAATACCAATCGGCTCTATGAAGCCTTTCGCGACAACTTGATTGATATCGAGAACACTTGGTTTCCGCTCGAATCCATACACGGCCCGCGACACGCAGCGCTCAACGACGTTCAGCTGCGAACGCTTCTACAGACGGTAGACCACCATTTCGCCCATTACTTTGAGCAAGATCCGCTCGGAATGATCGTTTCCGGATCGGCGAGGAATCAGTCCGCGTTCAAAGAGGTGACGGCGTATTCGAAAGTGATCATTGGTCGGGTCGATGGCGATCATACGGCCACGACACCACGGGACTTGGGCAAGATTGTATGGCCCATCGTCAAAACCGTCATGGCCGGCGCCGGGCAAAAGTTGGAGCGCGAGTTGGAAGCGGCCACCCGCGAGCACAACCTCGCGGTTGGAATTGACGCCGTTGTCCAATCGGTCGATGCGGGGGTGGGAGCAACGCTGCTGGTCGAGAACAGTTACCGAGTACAACCCCAACAAAGTGCCACCCTCATGGACGACCACGATAACGTCGCGGATGCGGTCATCGAGAAAGTCCTCGCGTTGGGTGGAAATGTCATCTTCGCGGAGGATGGTTCCCTAGGTGATTTTCAACACGTCGCTTTGATCCTGCGAACGCGCGGGGAACACAACCTCAAGCATCCTTTAATGGCTAGTTAAACCCGAAAGGAAAACATTCATGGAAAACAATCAGAGACGAGGTTCAGGCGCGCTTGCATTCTTGATCGGTGCGCTGGCCGGCGGATTGGCCGCGGTGCTGCTGGCGCCGCAATCCGGCGCGCAGACACGCGATCGCCTCAAGCGCGGCGCACGCGATTTACGTGAAAAGGGCTCGCATCTCGCCCACCGGGGCGAGAAACGCGCCGAAAAGGTCACCGATGCCTTCAAGGGCACCGGGTCCGGTGCGCAATCATGAGGATTCTGGGAATCATTCTGATCATCATCGGGGTGTTGTCGCTGATCTGGGGAGGAGTCACGTACGTCAAGGATCGCGACACGGTTGACCTCGGCGTGGCGAAAGTCGTCACCGAGGAGAAAGAACGAGTATCGATCCCGCCAATTCTCGGTGTGGTCGCACTCGTCGGCGGCGGAGTCCTGGTTGGAGTGTCCGCAAAAAAGACATCTAAGGCATGAAATATCAAACTGACCTGAAGGAGACCTAGTATGAAAACCATTGTAGCTTCCGCGATCGTGGCAGCTCTCTCGCTATCGAGCTTCGGCCCGACGGTAGCAAACGCACAGACGAGTTACCCAGGCGTCGGCACACCGACGCCGGCCACGGGCACCACGACCCAGGCCAAGAACGTAGTGACCAAGGAGCCAAACTACGTTCTTGCCACCGTCCACCAAGCCAGCATGCTCGCATTTACCCGCGCGCTGAACGGACAGACGGTGGGCGGCACCCCCGTGGATGTCGAATTCTCCCGCGCAGCCGTGGGTGAGATGCGGCGCAGCTTCGACCAGATGAAAAAGTACAGTGACGCGTACACCGAGACCATCAGCCCCGAGGTGCGCGCCAAGTCGACCGCCACCATGCAGGGCGTGGAGACTCATCGCACCGAATTGAATGCGCAGCTAGCGTTACTGGAAGAAGAAGTGAAGCTGGACAAACCGGACGCGACCAAGATCGCAACCTTGTCGGCGAGCGTGCGAACCCACCTCGATGCCATGTCGTTTGGGTCCACCGGAATGTCGATGAAGAACTAGACCAGCCACTCCCACCGGCGACATGGTGGGTTCGTAGAACCCGTCCCCGTCCAGTAGTTCGCGATACGACCTCGGTGAACTACGGGGCGGGCCTTCGATCCTCAGTTCTCGTTGACCGAACTCATGGCCACATTCGTTTTCAACACCGCACTACCCGTGGGCACGGTCGACGACTGGGAGGGCTCGGCGGTGACATAGAGCTCGAACGAGCGCATGTTGGTCACAGCCGTGATTTTTCCGTTCAGATCGCTATCTACTTTCAGCGCCCCGAGGTTGTGCGGCTCTGCACCGGACTCGACATCCGTTACCCAGACGACATAGACCGTTGCCCCTGAATTGACGCTCTCCGGCGGAGCGAGGTGTTTCACGACGAGATCGATCTTCGTGTTCCCGTCGTCGGTGGTGCTCACCGTGGCAGTTCCCTGCGCGCCCGGAACGTCCGGGCTGCTCGTCATCCGCAGCTCCCGGCCCCCCGAGCCTATCAGTGAGCACGACACGGAGAAAATGCTGATCAGAATGGCTGGCGTTGTCAGTAATCGAAAATTCATGGCTTGGTACCCCCGAGTTTAATGGAAATCACCCTGAGTCGTGGCTTTCGAGCCAGTCTCACGGCGTGATTCCGTCGCTGGGCACTCGTTCGCTCAAGATAACAGAGCCAGGGATCTAATTGGATTGATCGAAAGGACGAAAAAGGAGCTAGTCCAAGCCGTTCCGCGATGCGCGTGGTTCGCCGCGCGCGTTTCGGTTGCGAGCTACAGCGGCTCGCCGGGGAATCTCAGCCCGAAGCGCTGTACAAGTTGCGGGATGCTCTTCGGGTCCACCTCGAGCCCGTAGCGGTCTGCGAGTGCGCGCAGAACCTGTGGCTCGAGGTGGGTGGAGCCTCCAAGTTTTACCAATTCACCATGAACCGCACACCGATGCTTCCGAGAAAACCGGCCAGTCCATCTGCAGGTCCCAATACTTTGCAACGTTCCATGCGCTCTATCCCCTATTCGACGCCGGCTGATACCGAATACGAAGCAGGTGCACGCGCACGGCGACATTGAGTGCCAGTGCCACCCACGGCGCCACCAGCGCCAGCAACGTCGCGGCGACGTAGATGGCGAACGTGATCCGAAATCCGCGGCGGATG